>JAQBNY010000039.1 GCA_028288315.1 Mucilaginibacter sp. | reverse complement strand
TTCCCAATCTAAAATTAATTTCCATTTGCCTTCATGGCAATTTGTAACAGGAATCTCTAATGTATGATCATCTGCGCTAGTAACTTTGAAGCGTTGATAAATACCTTTCAGGCATGTTAATGGCACTAAACAAACATGGCCAATAACAGGGTGATTAAAGTTAAACCGTAATTTTTTCATGGCATTAATTTTTAAAAACAGAGAATAACACGAATTTACCACAGATGACTATTGAAAAAAATGACTTTGGTCATAATGAATTATAAATTATGCAATGACTCGGGTAACAAAAGCTGAAGTGTGCAGGCGAGGCATACTTTTTCCTTCTTGTTTGTTAATGTATTGGATAATTAATTCCCTGTAGTGGCTGGAATAGCCTGATAGCTTTTAGCGCACGCACTGGCCTTTCCTACATATTTGCTTTGCTGCCAGAGGTCGAGGTTTTTTATTGTTTGATGGGCTATTTCCTGTAAGGCTTCTTTTGTAAGGTAAGCTTGATGCGGAGTTACCAGTACATTATCAAATTGCATAAGCTTCTGAAGTAAGGTGTCTTTCACAAGGTCATTTTCATGATCTGCAAAAAATAAACCCTTTTCAAATTCATACACATCAAGGCCCAGGTAGCCAATTTTACCGCTCTGCAATGCTGTAATTACATCAGTTGTTTTTAACAGAGGGCCTCTTGATGTGTTTATGAGCATTACCCCATCTTTCATTTTATCAATGGCTTCTTTATTTATCAGATACTTTGTGTCTGGTGTTAGCGGCACATGCAATGATATAATATCTGATGAGGCATATAAGGACTCTAATGAGGGTTGTTTAATAATAAAAGTGTCTGTGGGAAAATTGGGATCGTAACCAATTACCCTGCAACCTAGCCCATGATAAATTGCACCCGCAGCAAGCCCCGTATTACCGAGTCCAATTAATCCAACAGTTTTACCTGAAAAATTAAATCCTATTAACTCATCATTTTCAAAGTTAAAGAGGTGGCTATTACTGTTTGCTTTAATAAGTTTTCTGTTTAACGCAAATGCAAGTGCTACCGAATGCTCGGCAATAGCTTGTGGTGAATAGTGAGGCACATTTGCTACCTTAATTTCATACTTCCCTGCAGCTTCCTTATCAATATGATCTGTTCCGGTAGAGCGGGTAGCTATAAACCTGATTCCCAGATAAGCCAGGTGCTTTATCATGTCGGCAGAAACATCATCATTAGTAAAAACTATAACCGCGTCTTTACCTTCGGCATAAATAACTGTTTCTAAACATAAAGGATTTGATATAAGTGTTATATCGTGTTTCTTTTGATTGGCTTTTGCCAGAAACTCCTTCTCAAATGGTCTTATACTATACGCTACTACTTTCATAACAATAAGTTTGAAAACAAATGTATCGTTAAATAAAGGCCTGGTATTGAGCCAGATCAGACAAAAGAATGATGCTAATCAGTTTTTCATTTTAGCAAGATGTTTTACATCCAAAATTGTAATTAAACTCCCCTTTTTTTCTATAAGGCCTTCTTCTTTAAAATCGGTAAGGGTACGGCTAACGGTTTCTGTAGCCATACCAGCCATAGAGGCCATATCTTCGCGGCTAATCTTAAAGCTTTCATTATTGTTGCCTTGGCGGTATAATCGCAATAAAGCTTCGGCCATCCGTTTTCTTACTGAATGATAGGCGAGCTGGAGCAATTGTTCTTCTTTTTCACGCACATCATTTGCCATAATATTGATAAATTCTCTTGCCACTTCGGGGTATAAGTTGATCAGTTCATCTAATTGCTCTTTGGGTATAATACATACCTGGGTATCTTCCAAAGCCGAAGCCGTATCTGAATATGGTTCGTTAGATAACATAGCATTTACCCCAAGGTAATCGTCAGATGAAAATATGCCGGTCATTAATTCCCTGCCACCTTCGGTTAGTTTTACTGTTTTTACCTTGCCACTAATTACAATATATAATCCGTTTCCTTTATCACCATTATAGTATATAATCTGGTTCTTTTTAAATTGACGGCTTTTCCTTTCGGCTATAATTTTTTTCAGTTCAGCAAGGCCACCATTTTTTGATATCAGATTATTTAATTTATCTAAAGAATTACTGTAGAAATTTTGTTGAGTATCCCTTTTCTTTAATCTGCTTTCAATAGCACCTAAAAGCTCAATATCATCAAAGGGCTTGGTTAAATAATCATCAGCACCCATTTCCATACCTTTACGCAAATCAATCCGTTCGGCTTTGGCGGTTAAAAATATAAAGGGTATAGCGGCAGTTTTGGGGTTTTTATTTAACATATATAAAACGCCATAGCCATCCAAATCAGGCATCATAATATCGCATAAAATAATATCAGGCTTATGCTTAACTGCTAATTCAATGCCTGTTTTACCATTATTGGCCTGGTATACTTGAAAATCTGCCAGTTCCAAAATTTCTACTATATTTTCCCTTATATCATTATTGTCTTCAATAATTAAAATATGTTTGCTCATGATGTAATAAATGAAATTGTAAATACTGTACCCTGTTTAACAACACTCTTAAAATCAATTTTTCCATTCATCAGTTTTGTATAGCGTGCCACAATATTTAGCCCTAAACCCGTTCCCGGGATATTGCCTGTATTGTGTGCACGAAAAAATGGTTCAAACAAATGTTTTTGATCAGCATCTGGTATTCCTATACCGTTATCCCGAATGGTTATAACACAAGTGGTTTCGGTAACTTCTGTATTAAATTCAATAAAAGTATTTTGGCCCGAATACTTTATGGCATTTCCCATTAGATTGATAATGCAGTTTTTAAGTAAATTTTGATCAAGGCTTATAGTGTTTATTTTGCCCCTGTGCTTATAAATAATCTTTTGGTCTTGTTTAGCCACCAATTGCATTTCTTCGGTAATTTCCTCAGAAAACTTAACCAGATCAAATGGTGTAAAGGTGGGTTCAACTTTTCCGGTTTCAAGTTTTTCGAGCGATAAAAAATCATTAAGTATAGCTGTAAGGTTACCTACAGAGTTTTTGATTTTGGCAACATGCTTACTAATATGTTCACTCTTGAAAGGTTGAGCGTATTTATCAACTAATGATGCCGAGAGCTGTACTGCACTTAATGGCGTGCGGAATTCATGTGAGGCCATTGAAACAAACCTGCTTTTTAATTGGTTAAGCTCTTTCTCTTTTTCAAGAGAAATACTTACTTCTTCTTTGGCTTTTTGCAATGCTTGCACAGTTTTTTTTAATGATAAGGTTCGCTCGTCCACAAGTTCTTCTAAATGCGATGCATATTCTTTTAACTGGTCTTCTGCCTGTTTCTGCTTACTTAGGTCATGTATAAAGCCTGTATAAATTATTCTTCCTGAATATTTAACTTCGCTTACACCCAGCCTGAATGGGAATACAGAACCATCTTTACGTAAACCCATTACTTCGCGGCCTATACCAATTATATGAGGTACATGAGTATGCTGGTAACGCCTAATATATTCATCATGTTGGCTACGGTCTGGTGGGGGCATCAAGAAAGAAACATTTTTGCCAATAACTTCCTGAGGTGTGTAATCAAATAGTTTACATGCAGCAGGATTTATAGTTTCAATTAATCCGTGTTCATCTATGGTAATAATTCCATCAATTGCATTTTGAATGATCGCGTTTAATAAAGATGCATTTTCCATGTATTAAATTTAACCTTTAATGATCCTTATCACAAATATGAATTAATGGTTTTGCACAATGTGTAATCTGTTTCAAGATAAAAAGTGATGTAAATCATTTGAAGTTAGTTAAATTTTGTGTGCACTATGTACTGGATTATTTGACCTATCCCACATAGTTTTATGACGGCAATCATGTTTTTTGAACTGTAAATTCTTAAACTTTACAATAGTTTAAACCGGTTACTATGAAAAGCATTCTTGTAATTAATGACAATTCTGTTGAAGCAGAAAATGCATATAAACTGGCGCTATTAATAGCACATCAGGTCGAAGCTGAAATATTAGTAGCCAATATTTGTAAAGCAAATACTCTTATGCCTGAGAAAATTAAAATGGCGGAAGTAAATGAACTATTGGTAGGCCATCATGAATTTGAGAATGATTTTGGACAGGAGGCAGGGGGCCATGATTTACCAGACAGGTTTATGCGGTCAATAAATGAGGTTGATTTTTCTGGAATTAAAGAAAAATATATTGCTCAAGAAATAAACAGAAAAAACATATGGCTAATTATACAGGGAATGAACACTAGTTTGCCAAATGTTAACCTTACTAATATAAATATTAGCTGCTTACTTAATAAAGTAAAGTGTCCGGTATTGTTAGTGCCGGCTAATTGGAAGTTAAAGCATTTTGAAAGGATTGTTTACTTATCAGATTTGAGATATTGCCGGATTGAAATTGTTAGGTATTTAGCCAGATTTGCAAAGTTTTTTAATGCTGATATTTCTATTATGCATCTTTCGGCAAGAGGGTTACCCCATATGGAGCAGGAATATGCTTTAAAGCTTTTTAGTGATGAAGTATGCAATAATATAAATTACGACCGCTTGTATTTAAATAATACAAAGGAAAGAGACGTTACAAAAGCTGTTCATGTGATGATAGATGCATTACAAAATGATTTGTTAGCAGTAGTTAACCACCGATTTCATTTTAAAGAGATTTTTGGAAGATATATAAATAAAACCTTGCCTGAACACATCACTGTTCCTTTATTAGTTTTCCCTTATTAATATTTCATTAGGTTAAATAAAAGGAATGATGGGAATCATTTTATATTTTTTCCATTAATGACCTTAATCATTCTATTTAAATACCGTTCTTTCAAAATTTGAAGGTTAAATATTATATATGAAAACAATACTTGTACCAACTGATTTTTCGCCTGCAGCCTATACTGCCGCTCGTTATGCAATTCATCTGGCCAAAAAATTTAATGCAGCAATTGAACTTTGTACTGCAATTAAAGTGCCTGCTGAATCTGTTATGGCTGCTCAGGTAGCATGGCCATTAGAAGATTATGACTCACTAAAAAAAGATGCCGAGACAGAGTTTGAATATTTGGTTGAGAAATTATCTCAGGAAGAACAAGCCATAGATAACCCAGGCTCTTTTCATCCCACGTTTACATATAATAATGACAGGGGTGAGGTGACTGATTATGTTATGAATTTGGTAGATGAGCACAAGGCCAATATAGTTGTAATGGGAATGTCAGGAGCGGGGTCATTTAGTAGATTCTATTTAGGGAGTAACAGTAAAGAAATGATTGAAAAAGCTAATTTTCCTTTACTCCTTATACCCGCAAATGTAAGTTTTAAAGAAATAAAAAAAATTTCATTTGCTACAGATTTAAGCAGTCAGGATATAGAAATTATTGCATCTCTTGTTTATTTTGCACGCCCGTTTAATGCAGAAATATTGATAACACATGTCATACAAGAAAATGACATAAACTCAGATGAACAGAAAAAAATAGATGATTTTTTAAGCAGTGTTACCTGTAAGGTTAATTATCCACGCATTTATTATCGTAGCATTCAAAGTTCAGGTATTAATGAAGGATTAAACTGGCTTACAGAAAATGGGCGTATTGATATTATGGCAATGGTTCATCGTCAAGAAAGTTTTTTTACAAGACTTCTTAAAAGCAGCCATACCCAGCAATTGGCAAAAAGTATCCACGTGCCATTGTTAGTTTTTCCGGAAAATTTTAACAGAGTGGTTATTTAAAACCTTCCCGATAGGGGTTATAAATAATTAAATCGCTTTAAATTAGCAAGTAATGTGAATGTACGGCCGGCCTTTTATTTGTATCTTAAGGGCTTTATACTACCCAACTCCAATATTTCTACAGAATGTAAAGGTATATAGCATAAAATACCATAACCATATGAAACACACCTCAAAATTAAAGGGATTAATATTCCTGATAATTGCATTTTTTTCTCTAAATGCTTTTTCTCAAAATAAATCGGGTTTACACATCATAAAAAAATATGCTATAAAAAGTAGTGGCGGTTGGGATTATGTGACCGTTGATGCTGGTGGTAAAAAAATATATGTATCACATGGCTCACAGGTGAATATATTAAGTACAGCTACCGGCGATTCTTTGGGTGTTATTCCTAACACCAATGGTGTACATGGTATTGCACTGGTTAAACCACTCGGTAAAGGATATACCAGCAACGGGAAGGATAACAATTGTACAGCTTTCGACCTGAAAACAAATGCAGAACTTGGCAAAATAACCGTAGGAACCAATCCTGACGCTATATTTTATGATGAGTTCTCCAAGAAGGTATATGTGTTTAACGGACGCAGTAACGATGCCTCAGTAATTGACCCCGCTACGGATAAGGTTGTTGCAACCATTCCTCTTGGCGGCAAACCGGAAACGGGTGTTTCTGACGGGAAAGGCAAAATATTTGTAAACTCAGAAACAACTAATGAGGTTGTTGTTATTAATGCCCAAACATATAAGGTAGAGAACCGTTATAAGATCAATAATGGCGATGAGCCGTCTGGTTTAGCAATTGACAGGGTTACCGGTCGCCTATTTATAGGTTGCGGTGGTAACCAAACCATGGTTGTAATGGATGCAGTAAATGGTAAAAACCTGGCCAAATTTAAAATTGGCGATTGTGATGGAGTTGTATTTGACCCTGCACTGAAAATGGCCTACTCATCAAACGGTGAAGGTACAGTATCAGTAATTAAAGAGTTGGGCGCTAATAAATTTGAGTTTGTAGAAAATATAGTTACAGAAAAAGGTGCGCGTACTATTGGTATTGATGAGCGTACTCACCACTTGTTTTTACCAACCGCACAAACCGAACCTGTTGCACCTACGGCTCAAAACGCGCATCCACGGCCAAAAGTTGTTGCCGGTACTTTTCATATAATTGAGTTAGGGAAATAGTTTAAATAAAGTTAATAACGTTCTTTTGAAAAAAATACTCTACATGATTTTGTGTTTTATTGCCTTTGAAGCTAATGCGCAACAAATACCTGCAGACACAGCGAAAAAAGTACACATTGCCGATACGTTAAAAAAAGATCTTTTAACAGCTCCGGATACTGTTAAACATTTACATAGTAAAACGTGGTCATTAGTTCCGGCTGCTGTGCTTGTTGCTTATGGTTCAAGTAACTTTTTTTTCCATCCGGTACAAAGGCTTGATGTTAGCATAAACAATGATATAAAAGAGGATCATCCTAACTTCAGACATCACCCTGAAAATTATTTCCAATATACACCGGTAGCATTAGTATACGGACTAAATTTAGTTGGTATTCATGGAAAAAATACCTTTATAGATCGTACTATAATTTTTGTGATGGCCGAGGGTATGATGGGTGTAACTACGCTCGCGGTAAAAAAAGCAACACACAGGCTGCGCCCTGATGGCTCAGATTATTATTCCTTCCCATCAGGACATACCGGTAATGCTTTTGTTGGAGCAGAGTTTATGTCGCAAGAGTTAGGCGATAAATCTATTGGCTACAGCGCTATTGGTTACGGTTTTGCTACAGCTACCGGTGTTTTACGCATGTATAACCGCGACCATTGGTTTAGCGATGTTATAGCCGGTGCTGGTTTGGGTATATTATCTACCAAGGCTGCTTATTTACTTTATCC
>JAQBNY010000033.1 GCA_028288315.1 Mucilaginibacter sp. | reverse complement strand
TTTTAGCTTTTATTGCAGGTGAAGTATTAAAGTCTGGCAGTTCTTTTTTTAAGGATAGTGCTTCAGAAATTGGTGAGGTAAATGGGCAAACAATAAGCTATGCTGATTTCAGTCAAAAGCTGGAGGCCTCTACGCAACAGTTCAGGCAGCAGTCTGGTCAGGACATTACACCACAAATTAGCAGTTATTTACAGGAGAATACCTGGAATACTTATTTAAGCCAGTTACTTATAAGTAAAGAGATTGAAAAGCTTGGCATAACTGTAGGTGTTGCTGAAAGCCAGGCAATGGTATCAGGCAGTAACCCTGATCCGCAGATAGCACGTCAGTTCTCTGATCCAAAAACCGGTCAGTTTGATAAAGCTAAGCTTAACCAGTTTTTAAGCTACTTACAAAGTGGTAAAGCTGACCCTGCACAGGTATCAGCATGGAACGATTTTTTAATTCAATTACTCGAGGCAAAAAAAGTTCAAAAATACATGGCTTTAGTATCTAACGGTTTGTATGTAAACTCGCTTGATGCTAAAGATGATTACTTAGCAAAAAACAAACTGGTTAACTTTAAATATGCTACACTTGATTACGCATCAATACCTGATAGCAAAATAAAAGTAACTGATGATGATTACAGTTCTTACTATAATGATCACCAATACGAGTTTAAAAACAACCAGGAGCTTCGCAGCATTAACTATGTAGCTTTTAACGCTGCCCCATCTAAAGATGATTCGGTAGCTATTAAAGCACAGGTTGATAAAATGGTTGCTGATTTTAAAACAACCACTAACGATTCTCTTTTTGTACAAATCAATTCTGAAACAAAATCACCGTTGGTTTATCAGAAAAAAGGTTCATTAGAGCCAAAGCTTGATTCTGTAATGTTTAATGCAGAAAAGGGTTTTATTTACGGCCCGTACATTGCTAACGGCAGCTACAAAGTTGCTAAACTGGTTGATTCAAGAGTAGGTCCTGACTCTGTTAAGGCACGCCACATTTTATTAAACCCTGCTACTGAAGGCGGTGTTGATAAAGCCCTTGCTAAAGCAGATTCACTTAAAAAACTAATTCAAGGTGGAAAACCATTTGGCGATTTAGCTAAAACATATTCTATTGATAAAACATCAGGCGAAAAAGGTGGCGACCTGGGCACTTTTGGCCGTGGCGCTATGATCCCTGTTTTTGAAGATGCAGCATTTAACGGTAAAACCGGCGATATTAAGGTTGTTACTTCACAGTTTGGTGTTCACTTAATACAAATTGAAGATCAAAAAGGATCAGCAAAAGTTGTTAAGGTTGCTATAGTTGATAAACCATTACAGGCAAGCAGCAAAACACAAGCTGCTGTTTACAGTAAAGCACAGGCTTTCTTAAGCTCTTTAAACAAAGATAACTTTGAGGCTGAAGCTAAAAAAGAAAACCTTCCGGTAAGAAATGCCGAAGATGTTAGCGGTACTGCCGCTGCTGTACCGGGCCTGGATAACGCACGTGAAATTGTTAAGTGGGCCTTTAAAGCAGAAAAAGGTGATTTCTCTGACCAGGTATTCGCCGTTGGCGATAAATACGTTGTTGCACATTTAACAACTGTTAAGCCTAAAGGTACTTTGCCTTTAGATGCGGTTAAAAAACAAATTGAGCCTGCCGTTAAAAACATGGTTAAAGCCAGAGAGCTTACGGCTAAGTTTAACAGCGCATTAAATGGTTCAACTTCAATTGACCAGGTTGCACAAAAAGCAGGCAGCAAGGTTGTACCGGTACAAAACATTGTTTTTGCTAACCCGGTTATCCCAGGTGCAGCTGCCGAGTACAAATTAGTAGGTTCGATATTTGGTTCACAACCACATAAATTATCAAAACCGGTTGAAGGCTTACAAGGTGTTTATGTATATACTGTTGATAGCTTTATTAACCCGGCACAGCTTACAAATGCTGTTAGGGAGAAACAACAGCTTAGTCAGGCACTTATGCAGCGCTCAGAAGGACAGGTACTTGATGCCCTGAAAGATAAGGCTAATGTAAAAGATAACAGAGCTAAGTTCTTATAAGAAAAATTTAAAGTAATTTTGTATCCGGCAATAGCGTTATAGCAATTGCCGGATTTTTTTTATCTGCTAAAAATGGAAATTCAAGAAAATATATTAAATAAAGTTGCGCAAAGCGGGCTGGTCACTTTAGACCCTGCCCAATTTTACGCCCCGGGCGATCGGGTGGTTTATGATATTACAGATAACTTGTTCCATGGTCTTATGCTGCGCGAAAAGGATTTTCGTGAGTTTGTAAAAACGCACGACTGGACACAGTATGAGGGTAAAAATGTTGCTGTTACCTGTACAGCAGATGCTATAGTACCCGCATGGGCATATATGCTGCTGGCTAACCGCCTTGCACCTTACGCCCGTGAAGTTGTTTTTGGCGATGCCGAAGTTTTAGAGACCGTGCTATTTGTAAAAGAAATATCGCGCCTGGATGTTGAGCAATACCGCGACCAGCGCCTGGTAATAAAAGGCTGCGGCGATATCCCTGTACCGGTATCGGCATACGTGGAACTGACCAAAAAACTTACGCCTGTTGCAAAAAGTTTAATGTTTGGCGAACCTTGCTCAACTGTTCCTATTTATAAACGCAAGGATTAAGCGGGCTAAATGAAGAAATACTACTTTTTAGCTTTACTAATCCTATGTTTTTGTAAAACATTTAGTCAGGAGATAACCAAAACAACCGAAGTCGCTTTTCAACCGGGTGAGCAAATAACTTATAAATTAAAATATGGTTTCTTTACCGCTGCCGAGGCTAACATTAAGGTAGAGAATAGCCCTATTAAATTTGACGGACATCCCGCACTGCACATAATTGCCGATGCCAAAACAGCCGGCACTTTTGATCTATTCTACAAAGTGCGCAACCGCTATGAAACTCACATTGACCCGAAAACATTATTGCCCTATTATTATGCCGAAGAAAGGCATGAAGCCAAATACAGGCATGATGATAAAGTAACCTTTGATCATCCGGGCCATAAAATAACAGCGGCAAAAGGGAGCTTTCCCTTTTCAGGAAATGTGTTTGATTTTTTATCGGCCTATTATTATGCCCGTAATATAAATGTATCGCACCTTAAAATAGGCGAAAAGCTGGAACTCCGCTATTTTTTGGAAGATGGCATACATTCGCTGGGTATAACTTACTTAGGCAAGGAGAAGGTAAAATGCGGCATGGGCACCTTTAATTGTTTAAAATTTAACCCTACCATTATTCCCGGCCGCATATTCAGAAAAAACAGCATGCTGTATTTATGGATAACCGATGATAATAACCGCATACCTGTTAAAGCGCATGTAGAATTACTTGTAGGTAGCTTAGTAATGGATTTGACGGGAGCAAAGGGACTTAAATACCCTTTAAATCCTTTAAAAGATTAAAATTAATGATTGAAGTTGGAAGCGTTTTACTGCACGAAGATGTTGTAAAAGAAAATTTTGTATGTAACTTAAACAAATGCAAGGGTGCATGCTGCCTGGAAGGTGACTCCGGCGCACCATTAAATCATGACGAGCTGGATATTTTAGATGAGATATATCCAAAGGTAAAACCCTACATGACCGCCAAAGGCATTGCAACTGTTGAAGAAGTTGGCACCTATGTAACCGATTTTGAAGGCGATTACACCACCCCATGTGTTGATGTAAACAAAGAGTGCGCTTATGTAATTTGGGAAGGTGGGATAACCAAATGCGCTATTGAAAAGGCTTATGAAGAGGGAGCTATTACATGGCAAAAACCTATTTCCTGTCACTTATACCCTATCCGCATAACTGCTTATCCGGAATTTGACGTGTTAAATTACGACCGCTGGAGTATTTGCAGCCCTGCCTGCAACTTTGGTAATGAGCTTAAGGTTACTGTACATGAATTTTTAAAAGGCCCCCTTATTCGTAAGTATGGCGAAGAATGGTACCGTGAACTGGAAGATACAGTGGCTGGCATCTAAATACGGCACAACTCACTGCCTAATACCGCCATTTTGAATAAATTTGGATAATATTGCAATTAGTAAATAATACGGTCAAAATTTTACCAATGAAAAAAGCTTTAATAACAGGTATAACCGGCCAAGACGGTGCTTACTTAGCAGAGTTTTTACTAAAAAAGGGATATGAAGTGCATGGCGTTAAACGCAGGTCATCATCATTCAATACCGACCGTATAGACCACCTGTACCATGATCCGCATGAGGCAGGGGTTAAACTGTTCCTGCATTATGGCGATCTGTCTGATTCTACCAACCTAATAAGGCTGGTACAGGAAGTTCAGCCCGACGAAATTTATAATCTGGGTGCGCAAAGCCACGTTAAAGTGAGCTTTGATACACCCGAATATACCGCCAATACCGATGGTATTGGTGTACTGCGCATACTGGAAGCCGTTCGTTTACTTGGGCTTACCAAAAAAACCCGTATTTACCAGGCATCAACATCAGAACTTTATGGCTTGGTGCAGGAAGTGCCGCAAAGCGAAACTACCCCTTTTTATCCCCGCTCACCTTACGCTGTAGCCAAAATGTACGGTTACTGGATAATTGTTAACTACCGCGAGGCCTATGGCATGTATGCCTGCAATGGCATCCTGTTTAATCATGAGAGCCCTATACGCGGCGAAACTTTTGTTACACGTAAAATTACGCGCGCAGTTTCAAAAATTGCTCTGGGGCTGCAAAACACCTTGTATTTAGGTAACCTATCTGCACAGCGCGACTGGGGCCATGCAAAAGATTATATTGTTGCCATGTGGCTAATGCTGCAGCAGGATGTACCCGAAGATTTTGTTATTGCAACAGGAGTAACCACCACCGTGCGCGAGTTTGTAAAAATGGCTTTCGGCGAATTAGGTATTGAGGTTGAATTTAGCGGAAAGAACGAGAAGGAAAGAGGTGTTATTATTGATATTGACCAGCAACGTATTGAGGAACTTGGCCTTAATGCCGACTCTTTAAAGTTTGGGCAAACAGTAGTAAAGGTTGATCCTAAGTACTACAGGCCAACCGAAGTGGAGCTATTAATAGGCAACCCGGCTAAAGCGAAAGCTAAATTAGGCTGGGAACCAAAATATGATTTGCAGGCATTGGTTACAGATATGGTACAGGCCGATCTTAACCTGGCCAAAAAGGATGAACATTTGAAAAATGGTGGCTACACAACACTTAATTACTTTGAATAAGGGATAATAACTCGTCCTGAATACTTTATATGAAGAAACTTTTAATCAGCTTTGCGTTATTTTTATTTATTGCGGGTATTGCCCGGTCACAATCTGTATATCAGCCGTACTCTTACCAGTTCTATCAAAAGCTGGATGCTGATGTTTACTCTACCAAAACTCGTTTACACAGTTCATTAAAGCCATTTTTTGTTGATGATTCCCTGCTCAGGTTTCATTACGACTCATTAATGAACTACGGTAGCGGCACTGCTAACAACAGTAGCTTCAATAAATTATTTAACGGGCACCAGGTTGAGGTTAATGGCAACAAGTCTACTTTTTATACAGACCTGCTACCGGATTTTAACATAGGCCGCGATTTTTCAAATAAGAAGAACACCTACCTAAGTTCATTAGGCTTGCAGTTTGGCGGCACCGTGGGTAAAAAGTTTTCTTACTATGCCGCAGGTTATATTAACCGGGCTGAGTTTGCGCCTTATTTAGCAACTTATATTAACCAGGTTGGTATTGTACCGGGCCAGGCTCATAGCAGTTATGCCAACAGCTCTCATAATGTTTACGACTGGCAATACATTACAGCGGTAGTATCATACACGCCTACCAAGTATTTAAATATATCTGCCGGCCGCGATAAAACTTTTGTTGGTGATGGCTATCGGTCTTTGCTTTTATCAGACTATGCCAGTCCGTATCCGTTCCTTAAGCTAACGGCTACTTTGGGCAATGTAAAATATATGGCCATGTGGGGTTATTTTGCAGATCCGGCATTAACCAGCAACCTGTCTATCGACAGGAAAAAATGGGGCGTTTTCCATTACCTGGACTGGAACGTAAGTAACCGCCTATCATTTGGTTTCTTTGATTCAGTAATTTGGGCCGATACTGACGACCAGGGCCACAAGCGTGGTTTTGATCCCTCCTACATTAATCCGTTAATATTTTTGAGGCCCGTTGAGGCATCAAACGGCTCACCGGATAACGCACTTATAGGTTTTACCGGCAAATACAAACTAACTGATGGCATTACCGCATACGGGCAATTCTCATTAGATGAGTTTCAGGCCAAAAACTTTTTCTCAAATAAGGGCAGCGCATATAATAAATATGGTTTCCAATTCGGTTTAAGAGGCGCAAACCTATTTAAGATCAAAGGTTTAAATTACCTGGTTGAAACCAATAACGTTAAACCCTATACTTACTCTGAGCGGTCATCAATATTAAACTACTCTGCCAACAGCGAACCGCTTGCACACCCATGGGGAGCCAACTTTCGCGAGCTTGTTGGTTTATTGAGCTACTCATATAAACGCTTTGATTTTTCTGGCGAGTTGGATTACGGCCATTATGGTTTAGATATTAATAATTTAAATTATGGCAAGGATGTATTTTCATTATACACCCAACCGGCAAAATATATTGGCAATTATATTGGTCAGGGTTTAACCACCAATATGGTTTACGTGCAAGGCAAAATTGCTTACCTGCTTAACCCTAAATACAACCTCCGCCTGGAGCTTGGCGGCATATTCCGTAATGAAAAAAACAGCAGTTTCCTGGATAGATCAACCATGATCACTTTTGGTCTGCGCAGTTCGTTCCGCAATATTTATACAGATTTAGCGAGTTATAAAACGCATTAATTGACCGGCCTGAAGGCTTGGAAAATTCTACACTAAGCATTTCGGTGTCCTCACCGAAATCTTTAAGCACGCACGCTGAAGGCAATTGTTTGTGAGGACACAAACAGCGGGTTAGGTTTATAATGCCAAAGCCAGTTTGCATTTCGGTATTCTCATCGAAATCTTTAAGCAGGTTAGCTGAATGCAACTGTTTGTGAGGACACAAAGTTATCTATGTCATTGCGGTTTCATTTATGGGACGTGTGGTAAGTGCGGGGAATGGCTTTAACAACACCCGCTCGTTTGGCTAAAGCCAATATCTTTTTTGCATATAACCGTCGACTGAAGTCAACGGCAATCAAAAAATATTAAAATTGTGGAAATGCTGTTTCGCCTATGGTCGGTGTTCTCTCTTTGCTTCGCTATCCCTATCTCCGCAAAGCGGAAAGAGGGTAAAAAGCCCTCAACTACTTTTTCATTTCTTCCTGTATTGCTCTTAAAAACTCATTAGCATGTTGTGAACCTATAATATAGAGCAAACCGTCGCGATCGGTTAGGTGGATGGCCTCATTTCCGGCAGTATAAAACCGGATAGTGCCTTTAGTGTGCAGGTTGTAAACGGGGTTATTAAACAGGTAACGGCTATAAGTACCTTTCTCGGCCTTAACAATACTGTTCAGGTCAATTTTTACCCGTCGGGTTGTCCATAGGCCATCAACAATAACGCTTTTATTAGCAACTACTGTTTTAAAGTGCAGCAGGAACCCCATTATTACAGATATGGTTATAATTACAAAACCAACAACCGCAAGCAGGTCGCCATTACGTTCGCGCTCATCAGTAAAAAAATAAGCCGCGAAACAAAACATTGCCAAAACAAGGCGGATGGTAATAGGTATCCACTCTCTGCCCAGGTATTGTTTTTCTATAAAAACGGTTTTATGAGTCATAGTTTTATCAATTCGAATATAGTAACTTTTTTAGTGTTCTCACTTACTTTGTACCTTTCGCTCAAACGGTAACCGCCTATCCAAATTATATCACCATTACCATTTATTAGAATAGGCAATTCGTTTTTTCGGTTTAGCGGAATTTTCTCATTAATAAAAAAGTCGCTTAGTTTTTTGCGTGTTTTCATCCCCAGCGGGTAAAAATAATCGCCCTGCTCCCAAGCCCTAACGGTTAAGGGATAAACCAGCAAATCCGAATCAACAGAAACCGCCATTGGATTATCTTTAACAATCAGCGGGCTATCGTCATGCAGCAAAGTAAGTTTATAACCTTTGTAAGCTATATCCTTATCCGTTTTATTTATTTCAACCTGGTCATCATTCCGCACAATTCTTTTGGTTATGATAACCTTTCCCCGGTCAACAACCAGGGTAAAATCAGCATTTTCAAACACCCGGCCCGAGTGTTTACCTAAAGCCGATATCAGATCATCAATAACTGTATCGGTAAAATTATAGGGTTGCAGCAACTTAAAAAGTAACAGGCGTTGCGGGTTCAGTTTTTGAATATCATCTAAAGAAATATGTACCTCATCGTTATGAAAAACCAGCAGTTCCCTGTTTAGCTCCTCCACCTTTTGGTTCAGCAATATTTCCATATCGCGAAAATGCTTCAGGTTATTTTCAAAAGTAGCCTCTATGGATGGGTTTAGTTCCTTTAACAAGGGTACAACCTGGTGCCTGATTTTATTGCGGGCATATTTAACTGACGAATTGGAGCTGTCCTCCACAAAAGCAAAACCTTCCTGCTCAATAATGGTTTGTATATCAGCCCGGGTCAGGAACAAGAGGGGGCGCACTAACTGTCCGTTTACAGGTAAAATACCATGCAAACCGGCAATACCTGTACCCCTTGTTAGGTTTAACAATATTGTTTCAATAGTATCGTTTTGATGGTGTGCAAGTGAAATTACACGGTAACCATCTGTTTTACAGAGGTGACCAAACCATTGATACCTAAGTTCACGTGCTGCCATCTGTATAGATATTTTATGAGCTGCCGCATAATCTTTAGTATCAAAATTGGTGGTATAAAAGCTAACGCCCAGTTGTTGCGCAAGGTTGCGGGTAAATTCCTGGTCGGCCAGGGCCTCGGGGCCACGTAACATAAAATTGCAATGTGCAATACCAAAATTAAACCCGGCCGCCTTTAATAAATGCGCCATTAACACAGAATCCATGCCGCCGCTAACAGCTGCCAATATTTTATTATCGGGCTTAAATAATTTATTTTTTTCAATAAATTCAACAAACTGTTTGACGGGAAGCATAAGCCAAAATTATTAATTTAATAACCCCCGCAAAAAACTAATTTTGCTATTGTGATAAAATACGTTTTAAGCATCTTCCTGGTAATGCTAACTTTTGCCGTAATGGCGCAGAAGGCGCAGAAAAAGTCTGTTGTAATATTAGTACGATCTGATAGAAGTGAGACCATCAAACTTAACGGCGAAGACGTAATTAAGGTCTTTCAAGGTACATTTAAGCAGGATTACTCTATCATGCGATCTGATAGTGCCTACTTTTACCCTAAAAAAAATGCCTTTGATGCCTTTGGCCATGTGAATATAACCCAAGGCGATACGCTGAACATTTATTCGGATAAGCTTAATTATAATGGTAATACCAAGGTTGCCATCCTTACAGATAATGTGCGGATGATTGATAAAGATGCCATTTTAACCACCAATTATTTAACTTACAACACTGCAACCCGCATTGGAACATACACCGGCGGCGGCAAACTGGTTAATAAAGAAAACGTACTCACCAGCAAGAATGGTTATTATTTTGCGCGTTCGCGCGATGCTTACTTCAGGTACAATGTGGTTTTGGTTACGCCCGATGCTTTAATAAAAACTGATACCCTGCGGTACAGTACGGCAACCCGGATATCCTATTTTTACGGCCCTACTAACATTTACGATACCAAAGACAAGAAAGACACCCTATACACCGAGAATGGCTTGTATAATACCGTAACCGAACAAGCTTTTTTTGGGAAGAAAAACCTGTACAAGCAGGGCACCAAACATATGAAGGGCGACAGCTTATTTTATGATAAGATAAAAGGCTACGGCCGGGCGGTAAAGCACGTTGTGTTTACCGATACGGAGCAAAAGATAACCATGAAAGGCGACCTGGCCACTTATTATAAAGCCGACGAAAGAACCATAGTAACCAAAGACCCTTACGTAATTATTGTTACTGAAGAAAAGGATACCACCGCCAAAGCAGATACCACGCTTAAAGCAGATTCTGTTGTAAAGGGTAACACTGCTAAGGTGACTAATGCAGCTGCGAAGGCCACCTCGGTTAATTTGCCTACTGTAGGTAGTGTCTCCGTTAAGTCGTTATCCATGCCGCAGCTTAAAACGCTGGCAAAAGATACGGCAATAAAAGTTCCGCATGCGGTTACTGCAAAGGCAAAATCTTTATCAATGCCACAGCTTAAAACACTTACAAAGGATACCGTAATTAAAATTAAGCCGCCGGCAGGGACCATGCCTGTAAAATCGTTGACTATGCCGCAGCTTAAAACACCGGTACAAGATACCGTTGATAAAAGTAAGCCTGCAAAAGAAAAGGTTAAAAAGGACTCCGTTTATATCTCTGCCGATACGCTGGAAACCCAGATAATGACGTTTAAAAACTACAAGATAATGCTGGAAAACCAGCGGCTGGCAAGTATACGTGATACTACTATAAAAGTTAAAAAACCAGCGGTAAATGCAAAGCCTTCAAAGTTTTTAACTGCTACATATCCAAAATTCAGGGTAGACAGTACCATGTTTCACCGCGATATTTTTGTGAAGCGTAATGCTGTTGCTGCAAAAGCTAAGGGCCGTCAAAGAAAACCTGAACCAGATCCGGCTGACAATGAGCCCGAAATAAGGCCCTATAAAAAAGTTGTTTTGAGTGATACAGCAAGGGTAAGAATAGTTATAGCACACCATAATGCCAAGCTGTTTAAATCAGATTTGCAGGCTAAGGCCGATTCCATGTTTTATAGTTACAGCGACTCTACCCTCCGTTGTTATGTTGAACCTATTATATGGACCCAGGGCTCGCAATTATCCGGCGATACCGTATATATGCAAATGAGAAATAAAAAGCTGGACAACCTGGATATGTTTCCATCTGCACTGATTGTAAATATTGAGAAAAAGGATTCTACTCATTTTAACCAGATAGCAGGTAAGCGGATGAAGGGTTATTTTAAAAATGATAAGCTTGACCGCATGTACATAACCGGCAACGCCGAAAGCATATATTTTTTACGCGATAGCTTACAGGTGGTAAAAGAAATGCAGCGCTCTTTAAGCAGCCGTATGCGCATTCGCTTCAAAAACAATTCGGCACAAAATGTTACCTTTTTAATTCAGCCCGATCATAAACATGCCGGATTAAACAAGTTTACCGAGGAGGAACGAATTTTAAAGAACTTTATGTGGAAGCCAAAGGAAAGGCCCATATCAAAAGAATCTATTCTGCCATCATATGGCAGGAAACACAATCCTCCGGGCCCAAAAACCAAGACTATTAAAAAGCCAGCAGCGAATCCTGCTAACAAAGATGAAATGGCCGGAGATAGTACGATGAATGAATCAAGCCGCGAAACACCTCTAACAACAGGCGACGATTCGACCAGTGTAAAACCAACCCGGGTTATTAAAAAAGATTCGGCAGGTGTAAAAACAATACCGCCGGTTATCAAAACAAAAAAAGATGGGGCAGATATAAAAACTTCGCCACCGGTTATCCAAACTAAAAGGGATTCGGTAACTGATAAAGCTTTACCGGTAAATAAGCCTAAAAAAGATTCAACGGCTGTTAAAGCTTTACCGGTGGAAAAACCTTAAAGATTGGACATTTAATAAGGAGTTATAAGGAGGCTCCTATGGAGCCAAAAACACTTTCTTAATTTCTATAAACAGGGTGCTCCAAAGGAGCTATCCCGGTAAATTATTAAAGGCTCTGGAGAGCTGCGCGTTATAAAATCATTATTTCATACACCAGGTGTTCCAAATGAGCTATATCAAATAAACCATTCAAAGGCTCTGGAAGAGCTGCGTGTTATAAACATTATTTCATACACCAGGTGTTCAAAACGAGCTATACAAATAAACTATTCAAAGGCTCTGGAAGAGCTACGTGTTATAAACATTATTTCATACACCAAGTGTTCCAAATGAGCTATACCAAATAAACCATTCAAAGGCTCTGGAAGAGCCGCGTGTTATAAATATTATTTTATACACCAAGTGTTCCAAATGATCTATACCAAATAAACCATTCAAAGGCTCTGGAAGAGCCGCGTGTTTATAGAAAATTTGCCGAATATTCTTCCCGGCTCCGGTGGAGCCTCCTATTGTGAATTTGCAGTCGTATTTAAAAAAGCGATAAGCTTATCCATTGCCCTGCCCCGGTGACTGATGCTGTTCTTTTCGTACATGCTCATTTGTGCGAAAGTTATATCATAGCCATCGGGCTCAAAAATAGGATCGTAGCCAAAACCATCAGATCCGCTTAGCTCATGCCGGATGGTTCCTGCAACCGTGCCTTCAAAAAAATGCTCCTCGCCATCCCATATCAATGATATTATAGTTCGGAAACGGGCCTTACGGTTATCGCTGCTTTTTAACTTATCCAGCACTTTAGCAATATTAGCCTGGTGGTTGCCATGTGCACCGGCATACCTTGCCGAGTAAATCCCCGGCTCGTTGTTTAACGCTTCAATCTCCAAACCGCTATCATCTCCAAAACAGTTTAGTTGATATTGATTATAAATATACCTGCTTTTTATAGATGCGTTAGCGGCAAAGGTTTGGCCCGTTTCAGCAATATCTGCATGGCAGCCAATATCATCCAAACTTAGCAGCTTTATTTTTCCGTTTAGCTTAGCGGCTACTTCTTCCAGCTTGTGG
The DNA here is from genome assembly GCA_028288315.1 of Mucilaginibacter sp. GTDB lineage: Bacteria > Bacteroidota > Bacteroidia > Sphingobacteriales > Sphingobacteriaceae > Mucilaginibacter. The sequence continues at coordinate 618 of JAQBNY010000033.1, read as the reverse complement.
CGGTTGTTTGTTGCAAAAACTAATTGCTGCATGTTAAAGTTTTTTCATTTGTTCCCAAAACGCCTTTTTGTTATCGTTGCTGCTCATCATTTCATCAAAACTAAAACTGTATAGCGCGGTATAACTGCCACATTGCGCCGGCTCATTAAGCATCAATTTATTAATGCCTGCAGGTAAAGCACCAACGCCAAGCACCAACAGTTTTTCGGGCTTAAAGTACTGAGTTAATTGATTAATGTTGGTATCCGGATAAGTATTTATATTGAATATGGCCACATCGGCAATAGCCAGATCTTTACGTTTTAAAATATTTTCAAGTGCGATTAAATGTTCGGCAGCTATAAACTCTTCGGCAGCATAATTCACCAACACCAGGAAACGTTTATTGTTATCGCCCAGATAATTAAAAGTAATTTGCGGCGTTTCTACAATTGGTTCGGCAATGGCAGGGGGCTCGTTTACAGGTATATTTTCTGTTGATGGTATGGCTTTTACTCCTTTATCCTTATCAAGCAAATAAATTTCATCCTCCATAATAAACCGGAAGGCATAAGGATTATCAACTTTCATATTTAACATTTTTTAACCAAAAGTAAGCAAACCAGTTGAAGCATTATC
>JAQBNY010000348.1 GCA_028288315.1 Mucilaginibacter sp. | reverse complement strand
GTGTTTCATGAACGTTTAAGCCTATTAAATAAAATTGGCATTGGCCTGGCTATTATTGCCATTATTATAATTACCTACTCGTAACATTAATGCTGTTTGACGATACTTATACTACTATTGCCCAACCCACGGAAGGTGTTTTTCGTGATCGCGGCAGTAAGTTTCTAGCTTTTGCATATCCTATAAGTTCAGATAGCGAGATTAAGCCCATTGTAACTCATTTAAAAGCCGAACACCCTAAAGCCAACCATCATTGCTGGGCAATAAGGCTGGGGATTGACCGCTCGGTTTTTAGGGTGAATGATGATGGCGAACCATCTGGTACAGCAGGCAGGCCTATATTAAATACCCTGCTATCTAAAAACATTACTAACGTTTTGGTAGTGGTAGTCCGTTATTTTGGCGGTACATTGTTAGGTGTACCCGGGTTGATAAATGCCTATAAGGCAGCCACTGAGGCAGCGCTAAGTGAAGCGCAGCTTATTGATAAAACTGTTAATGATATTTATACAATTACGTTTGAGTACCTTCAAATGAATGATGTTATGCGCATTATAAAAGATGAGCAGCTGGAGATAATGGAGCAGCGTTCGGAATTGAATTGCGAGATCCGGTTCTCGGTGCGCAAAACACAGGTTGAGCAGGTGATGAGTAAACTAAATAAAGTAAGCGGAGTAAAGGTGGTTTATAATTATAGCGGGTAGGGCGTATCAAACACGTCATTGCGGGAAACAAAGCGATTCCGCGTTAGGGGTAGCAGCGGATACCGGCCCCGTGGCTAAGGCCTGTGCAGTATGAGCGGAACCCGGCCGCAGGCAACGCCCAAATGTTAAAAAGCGTAGCCTCTAAAAGGTAAAATATCATTTCTTTTTATTTCTACAAAGCGATAGCCTCTACGGGGCAAAGTAGGTAATTGCACTATGAATAGCAGTCAATCATATTATAAGAAACATAAACCAAAACATTGTAATTCCTCAGTAAATCTCTCCTAAATAAAACACAAACCTCATCCATATTAATTAAATATGCCTATTTTAGTGGCATATGCAATCTTTTGATATAGATAAATCCGATCTGCTTCGCATTAAAGCCGCGCTTGAGGCTGATGATGCTGAATTACAGTTGGTTCTGAAAGAATATCATGCCTCGGAGATTGCTATACTTTTTGAAAGGCTTCCGCAGGAGGCTAAGGAGCGTATCATTAACATACTGCCGGCGGATATTGCATCTGAGGTAATATCAGAGATGACCGAGGAATCGCACCCGGAGGAGCTTTTAGTGAACCTTCACCCCGAGAAACGGTCAGAGATTGTTGAGGAACTGGATTATGACGTTGCTACTGACATCATCTCGCAGCTTGATGAAGAGGATCAAAAAGAAATATTAGGGGACATTGACCAGGAAGATGCTACCAGCATACGTGCGCTTTTAAATTACGACGAGGACACGGCCGGTGGGTTGATGAACTCGGAGATCATTAAAGTGCACATTAACCTGAATAAAAAACAAGCCCTTGAAGAGATTATCCGCCAATCAGAAGAGATGGAAGAATTTTATACCATCTGTGTGATTGATGATGATAACACCCTAAAAGGGATACTTTCCATTAAAACGGTTATAAAAGCCAGAGGTGATGCACGTGTAAGTGATTTGGTAGATACTGATTTTGTTTATGTAAAAGCTGATCTTGACCAGGAAGAAGTTGCCCGCCTTATATCGCAATATAACCTCACCAGTATCCCTGTTGTTGATGATAACATGAAATTACTTGGCCGGGTTACGGTTGATGATATCATTGACGTAATGGAGGAGGAAAACACCGAGGATTTATTGAAAATAAGCGGTGTATCTGAAGACGAGGAGCTAAGTGGTAACTGGAAAGACGCGATAAAGAGTCGCTTGCCGTGGTTGGTTATTAATTTAGGCACTGCATATTTAGCAGCATCTGTTATTCGCCATTTTGAGCCAACGGTTAAACAAATACCCACCATAGCAGCCTATATGACCATTATTGCTGGTATGGGTGGCAACGCGGCTACACAGGCGTTGGCGGTTACGGTAAGGCGTATTTCGTTAAGTGATTTATCAGACAGACAGTCATATAATACCGTTTTTAAAGAGTTTTTAGTTGGCATGCTAAACGGCGCGGCTAACGGTTTAATAGTATTACTGATAGCCGTGTTTTATGATGCCGATCTTAAATTGGGCGCTGTGTTATTTTTAGCCATGACGGGTAATTTGATCGTGGCCGGTTTAACGGGTGCATCTATCCCATTGATATTGAAAAGGGTAGGTGTTGACCCGGCAGTGGCATCAACCATTATCATAAACACCTTTACAGATTGCATAGGCTTTTTATTGCCACTTTGGCTTGCATCAAGCTTTTTATTATAAATTTGACGTTTAAGATTAGTTTCTCGCAAACACGCTAAGACGCAAAGGGATGGATGAAAACGAACTTTCTAAAATAATTGTAAATACTGCGTTTGAGATTCATTCTAAACTTGGCCCTGGCCTTTTAGAGTCTGTTTACGAGGAAATAATGTATTTTGAATTATTAAGTAAAGACCTTAAAGTTGAAAAGCAAAAAGGTATTACGGTATCATGGAAAGAGATTAAAATGGATATCGGTTTTCGGGCTGATTTGATAGTAGAAAATAAGGTTGTTGTCGAACTAAAATCAGTTGCCGAGATAGCACCTGTACATTCAAAACAGGTTTTAACCTACCTGAAATTATCAGGTTGTAAATTGGGACTTTTAATTAATTTTAATGAATCGTTAATCAAAACCGGTATAACCAGAATAGTAAATAATCTTTAATGCTTTGCGTCTTAGCGTCTTTGCGCGAAAACTGTATAGAAATAACTGAAATAGTAAATAATCTTTGAATCTTTGCGCCATAGCGTGTTTACGCAAGGTTAACAAAAAACTAATTAGTAGATATAAAACTTAAACTAATGACAGAAGTAAGATACGACTGGACCCACGAACAAATAGCAGAAATATACCATTCACCATTGCTTGACCTGATTTACCGGGCGGCCAGCATTCACCGTGAAAATAAAGATTATTCAGAAGTACAGATCAGTTCATTGATCTCGATTAAAACAGGCGGTTGCCCGGAGGATTGCGCTTATTGTCCGCAAGCGGCGCGTTATAACACCGGGGTCGACGTGCATGCTATTATGCCTAAAGAAGAGGTTGTAGCCGTAGCTCAAAGGGCTAAAGATGGCGGCGCTTCAAGGCTTTGCATGGGTGCTGCATGGCGCGAGGTACGTGATAACCGTGATTTTGACAAAGTGATTGATATGGTTAAG
>JAQBNY010000325.1 GCA_028288315.1 Mucilaginibacter sp. | reverse complement strand
GTTGAGTTTAAGGGTACTATAATAAAAAAACGGAGGGTTGTTATTTCGCGTAGAAACATACATTATCTATTCACCACAGGGTGGTGATGCAGATGCAGATGATGTAGTTTAAACTTTTCCATTTTTTTTATTATAGTAAAACTATAGATAAGAAGCGCAAATATAGAGAGTTGTTTATTAAATCAAAATTAAAAGTGAATTTGATTGTAATAAATATAAATTTTTAAATGATTTTTTGGCAAACTGACAATTTGTATAAGTGCTTATGTAATTTTACACCTTTAGTCGCTCGGCTCTAACCCACAGGTGTTTGGAAGATTAAAAAGAAGCGGGAGGATGTGCTATTTCCCTCTCTTGAGGGTAATAGCACATGAAAAGACAGAGCCAGTAAGGAAGCACTTACGGAGCTAAATTTTTTCTGTTTATTTTCTATAAATAGGGTGTCCCGCTGGGACTTTAATGGCCAAATGGCTCCGTAGGAGCTACCTGTTTATAGATTTGAGCTAAAGAAAACGCTCAGCTCCGTAGGAGCTTCCTGTTAATGTCTATTCATAGGCTATTACTCTCAAGAGGGGAATTTTGTTGTAATATCAATCTTCCGAACACCTGTACGTTCCAGCCGAGTGACAGAATTAATTCTGCTTTTCTCCCTCGTACTCATAAATTGCCCCTTCATCAAACTTCTTTATCAGCTTTAGTTTTTTTACTTTTTCAATATCCTTTATATTGATCAGTTCGGGGTTCTCCAGATTATTGAACCATATAAGGTAGAAGCGTTTTATCTCGTAGAATTTTTTAACATCTTTTTTAAAGAACCTATGCGGCACCAAATAGGATGATAATCCCGAAAAAAAATAGACCGCCTCATGTGCATCTGTATAAATGGTTACTTTTGGGTCAAACATACTTTTGTCCATCTTCTTCAAGTATGCCGCGAATTCCGATTCCATCCAGCTGCTGTCAGTATAACCGGGATTCCCATAATCATCAGCAACCTGATCTTTGTAGCGGTCATAATCAATCAAAAATTCCTTAGTAATAAATCCCAGCATTAATATGGTCATTATAGTCCCTGCAATCATTCGGGTTCTTTTAACATTGATGCTTTTTAACCATAGTAAACCCCAACTGGTGTATGCCCACAAAGAAGTAATAAATAGCGGTGACAATAAACGGTGATTAATGCGTTCGTACCGCGAAAAGGTAGCCGAAACAATAATGAACAACCCATAAACCAATGAAAAGGTGATGGCAAGGTTTTCATAACTGTTTAAGTGCCGGCGGTAATAGTTATAAGTAAGCGCCGCAACAAAGCCCAGCAGCATAATAGTTGCAATAGGTATGGCCAGGAAATATTGCGCAGGAGTAAATCCCATCCAATCGCACATAACGGTACCAAAATAGTACAGGTTTTTTGTGAAAGGCGTAATAGAAGGCTCTCGCGGACCAGTGCCTGTGCCTGTATGCAGGGAGTTAACAATCAAATTTGTAACCAGTAGCGATATGGATACGAAACCATATATTAATATATGTATGATCTTCTTTTTAAGTATCAGCGTCCTGTCCAGTAATAAAAGTAAGCCACCCGTACCCACTATAGTTACTGCAGCGTAACGGGTAACGCAGCTAATGGCTGCAATTGCGGCAGCTATAATAAGCGTTTTAACGGTATGCTTTAAAAGGTACTCACGAAAAGCAATGATAAAGAATAGTATCTCGAGGATAAATAAAGTCTCCGACCATAGGTAGGTATATACCTGTAACAGGGCTGGACTTAGCACAATGGCTATCAGCATTAACCATTTGTATAGTTGTGATGATGGCACAAAGCGGTTCATGATCCATCCGCTGGTAAATATAAGCGAGGCAAACAAAATGCTGTCTAGTATGGCCCCAAATGCAACCGGGTCTGTATGGGTGATAATCATAATGCTCCCCAAAAAAAGCGGGTAAAACACAGGAAAATCAACAATTGGAATGTGGTTGAACGTTTGCAGCGTGCCATTTGTACTAAAGTTGCGGGCCGCGCTGGTGTACATAATAGAATCTGGAGATACCCCTATACCACTGTAGCTGGTAAATACACATATTAAATAAAAAGCTATTGCACAGGCAAATAAGGTGTCGTAATTTTTTATGTTGCGGAAAAATGCCATTAACGTGATAAAGGATATAAACGCCTAATTGTTTGTTTTTGAAATATGTAATAATTAACCACAGAGTATACTAAGGTAACAACACATAGTTTACAAAGCTTAATTATTAAAATAAAGTGCTGTATTTGTGAAAGCTATGGGTTAAATTCTATTATAGTTTCACTAATCAATCAAATCCAACACAGTACTTAGCGGCTGATCGCTGTTTATTAAAATACCTTTTACACCTGCTGCTGTGCCTGCTTCCACATCGCGTTCGCGGTCGCCAATAAAGTATGATTTGGCCGGATCAATGTTGTATTTTTCAATGCCTTGCAGTAAAAGCCCCGGTTTGGGTTTACGGCAATCGCAGTCGCCGGTAAAGTTGGGGTGATGAGGGCAATAAAAAAAGTCAGTTAGCTCAACACCTCTGTCCTGATAAACCTGTTTTAAATGATTGTGCATTTTGGTAAGCTCAGCAACATCATACCAGCCTTTGGCAATACCGCCCTGGTTGGTAGCAACCAAAAGCATGTAGCCTCTGTCCTGTAGTTCCTTTAAAGCATCAAAATTATCCAGCACATGAAAATCTTCCAGGCGACATACGTAGTCGCCCATTTCCTTATTCAAAACACCATCACGATCTAAAAAAACTGCTTTATTTTTTTCGGGCATATTCATAGGATATAGTACAATTTGCGCAAAATTAGTGTAATAAGTGAATTTACTATGTGTGCATACCAATTAACACTATAAAATTATAATTTTCGTATATAAAGTATATGTTTATTGTCGACTTAATAATTAAGTTGTAAAAAAAGCCCATTTTTTTAATGATATATAAAAAATTAATATAGATTCTGTAAAAATATTGAAATTCGTTAATTTCGTTATTACCCGTATCTTAAAAAAACGGATAAAGAAATGGATCAAAGAGATGGCAATCAGCAAGGCCTTTACAGGCCGGAATTTGAGCACGATTCCTGTGGAACAGGGTTTATAACCAATATAAACGGGCATAAATCTAACCATATTATTGATGACGCATTAACCATGCTGGAGAATATGGAGCACCGCGGCGCTTGCGGCTGTGACCCCGAAACCGGTGATGGTGCAGGTATTTTAATTCAGCTGCCTCATGAGTTTTTAATGGAAGAATGCTCTAATTTAGAGATAAGTCTTCCTGAACCCGGGGAGTATGGTGTAGGGATGATATTTTTCCCAAAAGACCCTACGTTAAAGAAAGCTTCACGTAAAATTATAGCTAACGCGATTGAAAAATTAGGTTTCCAGAACCTAGGCTACCGTAAGCTAATAGTTGATTCAACCGCCATTGGCGAGACCGCTCGCCAGGCCGAGCCTGATTGTGAGCAGCTTTATATTCCGAGGCCGCTTCATATTACAAATACAGATGATTTTGAGCGTAAATTATACGTTCTGCGTCGTTATATAAACAAAACAGTTACCGAAACTATTCCGGCAGCTGCAGAGCATTTTTACTTTACATCATTAAGCTGCCGTACCATAATTTATAAAGGGCAGGTAACTACTTACCAACTGCGTAAATATTTTACCGACCTGACAGATCCGCGCATGGCATCAGCTTTTGCTATGATCCACTCCAGGTTTTCAACCAATACTTTCCCTTCATGGAAACTGGCTCAACCATTCCGCTTAATTGCGCATAACGGCGAGATCAATACCCTAACAGGTAACTTAAATTGGTTCTATTCTGGCTTAAAATCATATGTGTCTACCTATTTCACCGCCGAAGAAATGGATATGCTGTTGCCGGTTATTGATAATAACCAGTCAGATTCGGCATGTTTAGATAACATTATTGAAATATTACTGCATACCGGCCGCTCATTACCGCATGTAATGATGATGCTGATACCTGAGGCATGGGATGGCAACGAGCAAATGGACCCGGTTAAAAAGGCGTTCTATGAATATCATGCTACTTTAATGGAACCATGGGATGGCCCTGCTGCTATCACCTTTACTGATGGTAAATTAGTAGGTGCTTTGCTTGATCGTAACGGACTACGCCCGCTGCGTTATGTTATCACTAATGATGGCCGTGTAATTGCCGCATCAGAAGCTGGTACTTTAACTATTGATGAAAGCACCGTTTTAAGAAAAGGCCGTTTACAGCCCGGCAAAATGTTATTGATAGATACCGAAAAGGGAAGGATCATTACTGATGAAGAGATAAAGAAACAAGTTACCACCCAGCAGCCATACGGCACCTGGCTGGAGAATTATAAGATCCGTTTAGGCGAACTATCCGAGCCTCGTTTGGCATTTGCAAGCCTATCTGCAGATTCTGTTTACCGTTACCAGCAGGTATTTGGATACAGTCGCGAGGATATTGATACCATTATAAAGCCAATGGCATTGGATGGTAAAGAGCCTATCGGATCAATGGGTACTGATGTGCCTTTGGCAATACTGTCAGATAAGCCACAGCATCTTTCAAGTTATTTTAAACAGTTTTTTGCCCAGGTTACCAACCCGCCGATAGATCCTATCCGCGAACGGTTGGTAATGAGTTTGGCTACCTTTATAGGTAACAACGGCAATTTACTTGATGAAGATAAAATGCATTGCCATTGCGTGGTGCTAAACCATCCGATACTTAAAAATCATCAGTTAGAAAAATTAAGAAGTATTGATACCGGTTTGTTCCACGCCAAAACGCTGCAAACTTATTTTAATGCAGATGGTTTGCCGGGCTCATTAGAAAGAGGTATAGCAAGGCTTTGCCGTTATGCCGAAGACGCGGTTGATGATGGCTTTGAGGTGCTTATATTAAGCGACCGCGCTGTCGACTCTGAACACGCTCCAATACCAATGTTGCTGGCTGTATCTGCTGTGCATCACCACCTTATTAAAAAAGGCCGCCGTGGTGCAGTAGGTTTGGTTGCCGAGACAGGCGATGTTTGGGAAGTACACCATTTTGCTACTTTGCTGGCATTTGGTGCTACTGCTATTAACCCTTATCTGGCACTTTCAACAATTGAAACATTAAAAAATAATGGCAAGTTAGAAACTGATCTGGATGTTAAATATCTGTACAAAAACTATGTAAAATCGGTTAATGATGGCTTGTTAAAGATATTCTCAAAAATGGGAATCTCAACATTGCAATCATACCACGGCTCACAAGTGTTTGAGATATTGGGTATTAACCAGGAAGTGGTTGATCGGTATTTCTCTGGTGCGGTTACCCGTATTGGCGGCTTAGGTTTAGATGAAATTGCCCGCGAAGCGCTTTGCAAACATAAAATTGGTTTCAACAGTCCAAAAACCGAGAGCCATTTATTGCCAGAAGGTGGTATATATCAATGGAAACGCAGGGGAGAGGCTCACTTATTTAATCCTACAACTGTTCACTTGCTGCAACATGCAACACGCTCAAACAGTTACCAGGTATATAAAAACTACGCTGCCGCAATAAATGAGCAAACAGAAAAGCATTTCACCATACGTGGTCTTCTTGACTTTGCTCATCACCGCGAATCAATAAGTATTGATGAGGTTGAGCCTATAGAAAGCATTATGACACGCTTTGCTACAGGTGCCATGTCTTTCGGTTCCATCTCGCATGAGGCACACAGTACAATAGCTATTGCCATGAACCGAATTGGTGGCAAAAGCAATACCGGCGAAGGTGGTGAAGATGAAATGCGCTACGAGAAACTGGCCAATGGCGATTCTATGCGCTCGGCTATTAAGCAAGTTGCATCGGCACGTTTTGGGGTAACCTCCAACTACTTAACTAATGCCGATGAATTGCAGATAAAAATGGCACAGGGCGCTAAACCCGGCGAGGGTGGACAATTGCCCGGCCACAAGGTTGATGATTGGATTGCAAAAACCCGTCACTCTACACCTGGAGTTGGTTTAATATCTCCGCCGCCTCACCATGATATTTACTCAATTGAGGATTTGGCGCAATTAATATTCGACTTAAAGAATGCTAACCGTGCTGCCCGTATCAACGTTAAGCTGGTATCAAAAGCAGGGGTAGGTACTATTGCAGCAGGTGTTGCAAAAGCACATGCCGATGTTATCCTGATTGCCGGATATGATGGCGGTACAGGTGCATCACCAATAAGTTCAGTTAAGCACGCGGGTTTACCATGGGAGCTTGGCCTAGCCGAAGCACACCAAACACTGGTACGCAACAAACTGCGCAGCCGTGTGGTATTACAAACAGACGGCCAACTAAAAACCGGTCGTGATTTGGCAATTGCTACATTGATGGGTGCCGAGGAATGGGGTGTTGCTACCGCGGCGCTTGTTGCGGGTGGCTGTATTATGATGCGTAAATGCCATTTAAATACTTGCCCGGTTGGTGTTGCCACACAAGATCCTGAATTAAGGAAATTATTTAGCGGCAGTCCTGATCATATTGTGCACCTGTTCCGCTTTATGGCAGAAGAGCTGCGCGAAATAATGGCGGAGCTTGGTTTCCGTACCGTAAATGAAATGGTTGGCCGTGTGCAATTCCTGAAAGTTAAAGAAGGTATCCAAAATTGGAAAGCCAAAAAGGTTGACTTAAGCGGAATACTTCATCCGGTAAATATTACCAAAGGCATGACCCTTTACAACAGCGAAAAACAAGATCATGGTATGGATGCCATACTTGATTGGGAACTGTTGAAGAATGCAAAAGTAGCATTGGAGGATAAAACACCGGTATTTGCAACATTTGATGTGAAGAATGTTGACCGTACAATTGGTACACTTTTATCTAACGAGATATCAAAAATATATGGTTCTGCAGGTTTGCCTGATAATACCATTAATTACAAGTTCAAAGGATCAGCCGGACAAAGTTTTGGCGCTTTTACAACCAAGGGTATATCCTTTGAGTTGGAGGGCGAAGCTAATGATTATGTAGGTAAGGGCCTTTCTGGCGCACAGCTGGCTATTTATCCGGCAGCTAATGCCACCTTTAAGCCAGAGAATAACATTATTATTGGTAATGTGGCTCTATACGGTGCTACATCAGGCGAAGTATTTATCAGAGGTATGGCAGGCGAGCGTTTCGCTGTGCGTAACTCTGGTGCTACTACTGTTGTTGAAGGTATTGGCGATCATGGTTGTGAGTACATGACAGGTGGCCGGGCGCTTATCCTTGGTGAAACAGGAAGAAACTTTGCGGCAGGTATGAGTGGTGGTTTAGCCTGGGTGTACAACCCTAACAACACTTTTGCAGATAATTGCAATACAGAAATGGTTGATCTTGATCCGCTATCACTTAAAGATGAGGAGCAGATAATGGCCCTGCTTAAAAAGCATATTAATTTAACAGGTAGTAAAGTTGCGCAAAGCATACTTAAAAACTGGAATAAAGCATCAACACAATTTGTTAAGGTATATCCTAAAGAATACAAAAAAGTGTTGGAAAAATTAGAATATCAAACTATCAGCTAAGAAATATTATGGGAAAGATTACAGGATTTCAGGAATTTGACAGAGAACTCCCTCCAAAAACCCCTGTTGCCGAAAGGGTAAAAAACTATAATGAGTTTGTTGGTTTGTATTCTGATGAGAAACTAAACCAGCAATCTGCACGATGCATGAATTGCGGTATACCGTTTTGCCATTCGGGATGTCCGCTTGGTAACGTTATACCTGAGTTTAATGATGCCGTGTATCGTAAAAACTGGGACGAAGCGTACCAGATATTATCGTCAACAAATAATTTTCCTGAGTTTACCGGCAGGATCTGTCCGGCGCCATGTGAATCTGCATGTGTGTTGGGGATTAACAAGCCAGCGGTTGCTATTGAGGAGATTGAAAAGCATATTATAGAGATAGCCTATTCAAAAAATATGGTTAAACCGGTTGCCCCGTTAATTAAAACAGGCAAAAAGGTAGCTGTAGTAGGTTCTGGTCCGGCTGGTTTGGCTGCTGCTGCACAATTAAGCAAAGCAGGCCATTTGGTTACAGTTTTTGAACGTGATGATCGCGCAGGTGGTTTGTTACGCTATGGTATACCCGATTTTAAATTAGAGAAATGGGTGATAGACCGCCGTATACAGGTGATGGAAGAGGACGGTATTGTATTTAAATACAATGTAGAGGTGGGTAAAACACTGCCGGCTGATGAGCTGGTACGTACTCATGATGCTGTTGTTTTGGCAGGTGGTTCAACAATCCCGCGCGACCTGCCTATCCCGGGCAGAAACTTGAAAGGCATCCATTGTGCAATGGACTTTTTAAAACAGCAAAACAAACGTGTTAGCAGTACCGCTGTTGATGGAGAAGAAATTTTGGCAACAGGTAAAGATGTAATAGTAATAGGTGGTGGTGACACCGGAAGTGACTGTGTGGGTACATCAAATCGCCAGGGAGCTGCATCAATAAAACAGTTTGAGGTAATGGTACAGCCTCCTGAACAACGCACACCGCATATGCCTTGGCCAACTTACCCAATGGTATTAAAAACCACCAGCTCACACGAAGAAGGTTGTGAACGTTTTTGGGGAATTAATACAAAAGAATTTTTGGGTGATGAGAACGGCGAGTTAAGAGCCATCAAGGTAACTGACGTAAGCTGGGAAATTGATGTAATGGGTCGCCCAATTAAGTTTAATGAGGTAGAGGGCTCAGAACGTGAGATACCTTGTCAGCGCATATTTTTAGCTATGGGTTTTGTGCACCCTCAGTTTGAAGGTGCTTTAAAGCAGTTAAATGTAGCACTTGACGACCGTAAGAATGTGAAGGCTAAAGAAGGTAATTACCGTACCAACGTAAGCAAAGTATTTGCTGCCGGTGATGTGCGCCGCGGACAATCATTGGTTGTATGGGCTATATCAGAAGGCCGCGAGGCTGCACGTAAGGTAGATGAGTTTTTAATGGGTCACTCCAATCTAGAAAGCAAAGATGCCGTGAACCAGTTTGACCAGGTGTTTTATTAAGAAATAATAAAAATCCTATAAACAAATAAAGCGCTGTTAAGGCGCTTTATTTGTTTATAGCATAAATTTAAGCTTTCCTTGTTGGAGTTGTTCGCTTAAATATAATTACTTAGCCGATGGGTTCTTTTTCCCTGTCAACAGCATTTCAACCATTTTAGTTATTCTGCTTATCCGGGTTTGTTCCTGCTTGGCGCTGAGTATCCAAACCATGTATTCTTTTCTGTGCGACCAGGCAAGGCTTTCATATACGGTTAAAGCTGCAGGGTTGGTTCTTAAAACGCTTTCAACATCAGGTGGGAGGGTAACCTGTTTTTTCTCTGTATCGATGTAAGCCGAATAGTCGTTTTTTTGGATGGAAGCCTTGCTGAAATCAGATTGTTTAACCAAATGCTCCGGGCGAATACGGAGGCTCGTCCATACATCATTAATAGCCGCAGATGCCACAGGGCGAAGGCTATATTGCTTTAAAACATCCCAACTGCCCATCATTTCCAGGTCGGTTTCAATACCCGAGTTCTTTTTTGGATAGATAATCCAGAGAACAGTTTCAGGTTTTAAAATAGCTTTAACTTGTACCAGGCTTTGAGCAAGCTCGTTATTGTTCTTTACAAATAGCTGCATCCCATCCACAGGTCCAATAACATCAAACAACAGTTTCACACCATCAGGCAGGGGCTCAAGTGTTGCTAAATAAGATTCGGGAGAGTTTAAAATCAGCCATGTTTGGCCCGGTTTTATAAGCAGCTTTTTTGCAAGTGGACTCATGATATTTATTTCAAATTCAATTTAGCAAAGAAATCCCACAAAACAATACCTGCAGATACTACAATATTAAAGGAGTGTTTAGTGCCAAACTGAGGGATCTCTATACAGGTATCAATTACCTCCATAACTTCGTCGCTTACACCGTTTACCTCATTGCCAAATATTAAGGCATACTTTTCATTTGATGAAGGAGCAAAGGTGTTTAGCGTGGTGCTGTTCTCGGCCTGCTCTATGGCAATTATCTGGTAACCTTCATTACGTAAATGTTGTACAGCCTGTAAGGGAGTTTCAAAGTATTCCCAGTTTACAGATTGTGTAGCGCCTAAAGCAGTTTTCTCTATCTCGCGATGTGGCGGTTGTGCGGTTATACCACATAAGCATACTTTATTAACCGCAAAACCATCAGATGTACGGAATATGGAACCTATATTATGCATGCTGCGCACATTATCCAGTACAACAGCTACCGGGAGTTTATCCTGCGCTTTAAATTCATCTATTGTGGCACGGTTCAGTTCATCGAGTTTTAGTTTGCGCATATCTGTATCAGAAAGAATTAAGCTGTAAAACTACGATTTTACCACTTCATTTAATTCCCGCACACCATCGCCTATCAATGAACAATAAACCGACGGAGCGTAACCAATTTTATTGGCATAATATTCGGTAACAGCCTTGCTAAAGTTATCATATTGATCACCTTTAACCAGTGCTATTGCGCAACCGCCAAAGCCGGCACCCGTCATACGTGCGCCCGCTACTGATGTGTTAGTTTTAGCATATTCAACAATGGTGTCCAATTCTATACCGCTTACCTCGTACAAATCACGAAGGGAATCATGAGAAGCATACATTAAGCGGCCAAACTCTTGTAGGTTATTGTTACTTAATGCAACAGCAGCTAATTTCACACGATCATTCTCTGTTATTACATGCTCTGCACGGTTTAATACTATTTTATTAGTAATGAGGTGACTATATTCATTAAAGGTGTTAGTGTCAATATCGCATAAGTAGTTAATATCCAGCTCTTGTTTTAAAGCTGTAAGGGCAGTTTTACATTCCTGTACGCGCTCGTTATATTTTGATTCGGCCAATCTTCGAGGTTTGTTAGTATTGATAATGGCCAGCACATAATCGTTCAGGTTACTATTAACTGCCTCATATTCCAGTGTGTCGCAATTTAGCATCAATGCTTTATCCTTTTCACCAAAGGCAACCGAGAACTGATCCATAATGCCGCTGTTTAGGCCAATAAAACTGTTTTCAACCCATTTGGATAATTTTACCAGTTCCAGCTTGCTAAAGCCTGAATTAAACAGATCATTTAAAGCAAAAGCAGTAACAACTTCAATAGAGGCTGATGATGATAAGCCCGAGCTAATGGGGATATCGCCATAATAAAGCATATCCAAACCTTGCAATTCTTTACCATGCTGCATAAAGTACGTAATTACACCAATAGGGTAATTATACCATTCTGTGCCTTGTTTAGTATAGTTTTGCTGCAGAGCAATCTCGGCAGTATCTGTAAAATTTATGCTTTTAAAGCGAAATACTTTGTCATTGTTAGGAGCAACAAGCAAGTACGTTCCAAAAGTAATGGCACATGGCATTACAAGCCCTCCGTTGTAATCAATATGTTCGCCTATGAGGTTAACTCTTCCGGGAGAAAAATAGGTTTGGGTAGCGGCTTTGTTATATGTTTTGCTAAATTCCTGCTGTAAGTGCTCTTTCATTTATACTTTAAGGTTGTAATAAACAAATATTGTAAAACTTACACTTATTACTATGTTTATTTTGGAAGGTTTATGAATTAAATTTCAATTTTAAACAGAACAGCCCTATACTTGTTAATTATTCATAAACATAAATAAATACAGATGAACCAATATCTTGTAACAGCTTATGACCATACGGATGAGGGTGCTTTGCAACGCCGCATGAATGTACGCCCGCATCATCTTGATGGAGCCAAGACTTTAAAAGAAAATGGCAACTACGTTTTAGGCGGAGCAATGCTGAACGAAGAAGGAAACATGATTGGCTCTGTAATGATACTTCAGTTTGAAAACGAAGAAGCACTTAATGCATGGAAACAAAGCGAACCTTATATTACTCAAGGTATATGGGAAACCGTTGATGTAAAACCATTCAGGGTTGCGAATATCGGATAGAGATAAAAGTCGAAAGTCAAGAGTGCTTAGTTAGGTTTAACCGGTGTAATCCTGAAACTCCCAATAGCCTTGCGCATTTTTTGAGTAGTGGACTGTATATGTAATTCCGTTTGTTTTTAAACTGAAAGACAGCTTTTGAGCGTTAGGGTCATTTGGTAAAAACTGTGGCATAATGCTATCAGCTATCAGGCGGATATCATCAGCTAAATTATTTTTAGGCTCGATGGCTTTGTCTAGGCTGGCTTTATAAATAACAAAGGTAGGATAAGTGAAATCGGTGCTGTTTAACTCTAACTCACGTGCTGCATTAAATGCCTGCTCTTCGGCCTGATTCCTGTATTCATCCATTGCTTTTAATAAGCCGTCAGCAGATATTTCCGGCATGCCATCTGTACCTTGGGAATAGTAACTGTTCAGGATCTCTTCTTTGCTTTTCATCTGCCCAAAAATACATATTAACAAAAAAGGATACTGTTTATTCAGTATCCTTTTTTGTTAATATAGCTGAGATTAGCTTACCGGGGGTGATATACCGTCCAGTTCGTCAATATCCTCGGCATTGAGTACTATGCTTGCTGCTTTCATATTTTCTTCCAAATGCTCAACACTTGATGTGCCCGGGATGAGCAAAATATTAGGCGAGTGGTTAAACAACCAGCTTAAAGCCACCTGGTGAACTGTCGCACCGTATTTTTCAGCTACTACTTGTAGCTTTTCCTGGGCAGCAACGTTGCCGGCATTCAGCGGGAACCATGGTATAAAGGCAATGTTGTTTTCCTCACAATATTCTAATACACCTTCCCACTTGCGGTTATCCACGCTGTACATGTTCTGTACAGAAACTACTTCAAAAAACTCCTGTGCTTTTCTAATGTCCTCAATATCAACTTCAGATAAGCCAATATGCTTTATTTTACCATCAAGCTGGGCTTGTTTTAAAAACTCAAAGCTTTTTTCGGCAGGCACATTTGGATCAATGCGGTGTAGCTGGTACAGATCTATCTTATCCAGCTTTAGTCTTTTTAAGCTGCCTTCTAATGCTTCTTTTAAATGTTCAGGACTGGAATTAATAGGCCATTGATCGGGCCCGGTACGTAGTAAACCGCCCTTAGTTCCAATAACCAGGTCTGATGGATAGGGGTAAAGAGCTTCGGCAATAAGCTCTTCAGAAATATATGGACCGTAGCTGTCGGCGGTATCAATAAAGTTCACGCCCAATTCAACAGCGCGTTTGAGCACTCTTATGGCTTCGTCTTTGTCTTTTGGCGGCCCCCATATACCTTTACCGGTAATGCGCATGGCTCCATAACCTAACCGGTTAACGGGAAGGTCGCCACCTATATTAAAATTTTTTTCGAGTGGTGCAATTTCGTTACTCATTGTAATATTATTAATTAAATCAAAAAAGAATAACGCCAATATGAGAGATATTGTTTAACTGTATAACCATCACATTGTCATAAAAACTATCGCCACAAACCAATTATAGCGCCCATTAAAGTTAATGATACTACACTGTAACCGCCATTTATAAATATATAGCGCCAGCTTTTTAGCTCAAATAAGCTGTGTGTTGCAATTGCTCCAAATGTCCAGATACCGGCCAGGAAACCGGCTGTTGCGCCCCAGGCTACATCTGTTTTATGATCAGCCAGAAATATGCCAAGGTTTGCTGCCATAATTAATGCAAATATAGCTGTGAAACCAAATATTTTTGCTTTGTTGCCTTGCTTAACATCCTCATTAGTGAGTTTACTATCAGTAAGCCAGGCATTGCCAAACAGCAAAGGTGAATACCATATACCACCAACCATAAAGGCCGATAGGCCAGCTACAAGCACAGCCGGCCAGTTAATTAATGAAAAATCCATCTTTTTCAGGGTTAAGTTACCTAAATGTATGAATTTATAAATGAGTTATCCAATTTTATACACACCGTTTAAAGATCATTTTACGGTGTATCGTAACACGTATCTTCCAAGGTTTCCGTCGGCATCCAAACCTTCAATGGTAGCCCGGTAAGTGCCACGGCCATCTGCATTAAAAAAATCAAATGATGCGGCGCCTGTTTTATCAGTAACAACTTTAGGGTTCCAGTATATTGTGGTGCGTAAATCAGGGCCAGCCATTTTACCTACCATATATTTAGGCGAGTAAAATTCGCGGGCAATACTATATCCAGTTGTAGTAAAGGTTACTTCATAAGGCTTAGGTATCATGT
Organism: Mucilaginibacter sp.; assembly: GCA_028288315.1. GTDB lineage: Bacteria > Bacteroidota > Bacteroidia > Sphingobacteriales > Sphingobacteriaceae > Mucilaginibacter. The sequence goes on along the minus strand of JAQBNY010000325.1, from coordinate 6,286 downwards.
CCTGCATTTGCGAAAAGGAAATTTTGGTTTTTTCGATTTTTCTCATGTTTACCAGTAAGAGACCAGATGTGCCATTCATTTTATTTGCACCGCTTAGGCCATCGGTTTTATAAAGTTCTACACTTTCAACATCGTCGCCCCTTATACTACTTAAGTTGGTGGCATCAACAGGCTTACCATCCAAATAAATTTGTATAGGCGTTTTATTGCCGCTGTTATAGTTGCGCATAAGGTAAAAAAGGTTGTTGTCGCCAGTAATGCCCAACACCATTGATGGCAAGCAGGTAAGTAATGATGGGCAGCCCTTTAATATTTCACCACTAATGGTTTGATCAGCCTGCGCAGGTAAACCACTTAAGCCTGGCCAGTCTTTGTGTAATGGTTTTTTATACACAGTTGATTTAATTACAACTTCTTTTAAAATATGCTGACTTTCATATACTTTTTTGCTAATAGCCCAATAAGGTTTAAAGGTGCTATCTATATTTGTTATCTCATCATACACATAATTGTTTTTAGTAATGGGCTGATAGGTTTCGCCATTTACTGAAACCACCATGTTTTTGCTGAGGGGGTTGTTACGGGCAGTAATTGTAACCTGGCTTGAATCTTTAAATGAAAGCTTGCTAAATTTAAAATTACCCACCATATCCGTAAGGGTTTCTACTGTTGCTTTGCCGGGCATTTGCAAAAGTAAGTTACCTTTAGCTACGGGCATACCAGTATTGTTCCTGAGTATGCCGCTTATTTCAAGGCCTTGTTGCTCGGGTATTAAATATATCTGTGGATATTTGTTAGCTATTATGTTAGGGTAGGATATACGGCGATAGCCCTGGGTAAGCATTAAAACATCCAGATCTTCGGCAGCTTTTAAGTTTTTAGCCAGGAAGTAATAGTTTGGTTTCTCAATATAACCTTTCAGATCTGATGTAAGCAGCAGGTTGGAGAGAATAGTTGTTTCTGAATTTTCATCAAAGGGAACTTTGCTTTCATCAATAACAGATACAGAGAAATTTCCAACTACAGGTAAAGCCTTGTTTTTAGCAGACACCGCAATTTTAACGTTTTGACGGGTGTTGTATATTTTTTTGTCAGACGTTAATGAAAGGTTAAGCATATCGTTATTCTGTATAAATACTATACGTTCACTTACCGGTACACCAGTACCTGTAAATAGGGTGAATTGTATTATACCGGTAGGGAATTTGCTTTTTGGGATGGTTGCACTATATACCGGGCTTTCAAGAGTGGTTTGTGCCGCAAAAAATATTGCGCCACCATTTTGAGCTATAATGTAATAGGGCTTGTTTTGGTTATTTGTAAAATATGATGTATTGGCTGATATTTTAAGTGTAAGATTTGTTGGGTCGGCATTAAATAATGCTATATTAATGCCTGCAGGCCGTATTCGTGGCATGTCATAAGTTGATGTTGAACCATCAGGGAATGTTATGTTTGCTTTATAAGTTTTCCCTTCTTCGGGCAGTAAAGCAAATATACCCATGCCTAAATGTTGCGAAGTAAGTACAGCCACCTCTGTGCCAGTATTATCAGTTATAGAGCCTTTTATATCAAGCCCAAGTCCATTAGTGCCAATAGCTTTAAATGCTACTTTTGAGCGCACCCCTGTTATTAAATCGCCTCCTTCCGGAAAAAACTGAACATCTTTTATACCAGTAGCTGTTTTTAAGGGGAATGTTTTAGTTACAGCTTTGCGGGTACCAGTATCAATCACAGCGGTAAGCATACTTGATTGTAATACGGAAGCATCATCGCCGGCAAATTCTAAATTAAATACGCCTTTTGCATCTGTAGAACCTTTGCCTTTACCAATTTCGTCGCCATTAACGGTTGTTGCTGCCCAGGTAACCTTTTTGTTAGCCAGTGCAACTTCGCCAGCTTCTTTAAAAGTAATACCAGCTTTTATTTTTATTCGCTTATCAACCATGGTTGTGTTGAAAGAGATATTGGTACTCACTGCGTTATCTACCGGGTTGCCAATAACAATGTTTTTATTGAAGAAATACTCGGGGTCTGAATTGCGCATCCAGTTGGTGTAGGCTCTTAAATGATAATTCCCTGCTTTATAAACAGCGGCCGATAGTATGATATTGCCATTAGCAAGGCCATTAATTACAGGTAATTTAAGTTCCTGTACAATAGAATCCTGACTGTTGGTAATATCTATATAAACAATGTTGCTTAAGCCTGATGGTTGGTGCTTATCCATGGTTACATATGCCTTAAACCAGATGGTATCTGTAGCAGCATAGTATGGCTTATCTAAATGAAGATATACCTTTTCAATAGGGAAATTGGTTGCATATTTAACCGTTTTTGTTAAAATAGTATTTAAGCTTACAGTGTCTCTTTGTGCAAATGCCGAAGTAAGTGAAATAATGATCAGCAATAAAGATAGGGCGGTTTTTTTGACGTTCATTTTGTTAAAAAGTAGCATCGGCTAATATAAACATTTAGCTTTACAGCGTGTTGAATGGTTGGCCTTTTAACTTTATTTAACAACAACACGTAACAATTATTATATGGGCATTGAAATAGAAAAAAAATTTTTGATTGATCATGAAAAATGGCAACAGGTTATAAAGCCGCCAGGCAAGGTTTACAAGCAAGGATATTTATTGAGCGATGAAAAACGCACTGTAAGGGTTCGCGTTGCAGATGACGTAGCCTACATTACTTTAAAAGGCAGCACAACTGGCATTAGCCGCAGCGAGTTTGAATATACTATACCAGTTAATGAAGGAAAGGAGATATTAAAGGATATGGCAACCTCTTTTATAGAGAAAACGCGCTATAATATTAACCATGCCGGTAATGTTTGGGAGGTAGATGTATTTGAAGGCGACAACGAAGGCTTAATAATTGCAGAGATAGAGTTGAAGCACGAAAACCAAGAGTTTGAGAAACCCGAATGGGTTAAAAATGAGGTAAGCGACGATCGCCGCTATACAAATGCGTACCTATCTGTTAACCCTTTTAAAAATTGGGCATAAAAAAGCTTGTTTATGCAAACAAGCTTTTTTATTTATGTTAATTATTTACCAGCCAGAGCCTTTTTTAGCATTGCCATTTTTGATATGCTCTTCGGCGGTAGCTTTGCCCATAATTGCTGCCATTTTGTTACCTTCTGCATCTTTACCAGTAGCAATGTAACGGCCTGATTTTATGTCGATAACTGGATCGATCATTGGTACATTTTTAGTTTTTGTCTTCACTGAGTAGGCGGTAATTCCACCATTTGTAGCTGCTGCCATGATAAATTTTTTTTGTGTTTTAAAGTTTAAACTATAATTGATAATAATTGTTTTACTACCAACTTTATTATTTCTTTATTGTGCAGGTAATTGTACAATAAGTTGGCAATATATGTATTTATACTTAACTAACAAATTTTATAGATTGTTCTCAACTTTTAGGGGTGAGCAAAGAATATATAGCTGAATCAAGGAATTTCCCATTAAGTTTTGCCAATTGCCTTGGGCAACGGATAATCAATTACTTCATTATCTCTTTATTAGTACGCATCTCATATATGTCTTAGGTATCGTTTAAGGTAACGGCACGTAATATTAAACGTTAGTGCTTAAAACCCGAAATGGCCGTAGGTTAACATTAAGCATTTGAGCGCATTTTATGTTTTTAATATATTCTGATAAAAACAAGCTATCAATACGCAATAATTGCAAATTGAACTTTTGGGGTAAGTAATTGTAATAATATTAGTAATAATAAATTAAAAGCATGAAATCATACATATTAATATGCATGTTAGGATTAGCCTCATGTACCAGTAACGGAGCAAAAAATAATGTTGATACTGTAAGGGGCACAAATGAGCAGAAAGACACATTGCAAGCAACTAGACTAAACACACCCGCTCAAAATATGGAATACTGCTTTATACATACCGATGGTACTAATGCACAGGATACAACGACTGTTCACCTGGTAATTAATGCAAATAAAGTAAGTGGCGATATGAGTTGGTTGCCTAAAGAAAAAGACAGGCGTAAAGGTACCTTATCAGGTATGCTTAATGGCGATAAAATAAAAGCGGTTTGGAGATTTATGCAGGAAGGTATGAAAGATACCCTTGGGGTTGAATTTAAACTATCGGGACAAGAACTTGCCCAAAAGCCTATAAATCTAAATGCCGCCACAGGCAGGGAACAGGTAAATACAAAGGCAGATTACTCAGTTATTTACAAACTGGATAATTGCGAAAAATTTCAACCTAAATAATGCCCATTGTAACAGCCACAGGCTTATGCTGAATATTAAAAATAATATTCAGCAGCATATGTTTTGTAGCAGGCAACAATCCAATCTTATAGGGAATGTTTATACGGAATTGCTTATTAATTAGTCGGCAGTTGCAATGTCAGATTTTGGCTTTGAAGAATCTTTAACAGCTAAAGTTGAATTGTCTGATTTTATTTTCTCTTCAGCTTTGTTATTACTTCTGGTTAAAGAAAATGCTGTAAGGCATGATACTAAAATTAATGCTGCTGCTATGATTGATTTTTTCATGATTTTGTACTTAAAATATTGAGGATGATAAGTTAAAATTTGATTTGTGCGTTGATTTAATTAATCGGCAGTACCTACGTCTTTTTTGGTATCGGCAGTACCTACGTCTTTTTTGGTATCAGCGGTACCTACGTCTTTCTTGGTATCGGCAGTACCAACATCTTTTTTAGTGGTTGCAGCTTTAGGCGCAGTTGTGGTAGCGTTAACATTAGTTAAAAGGCCAGTGCTTAATATAAGTGCGATTGCTATGATTGATTTTTTCATGATTTTATATTTTAAATGTTTTGGTATTTATGTTATGTATATTGATTTATTTGGTATTGTTAATTAATCGGCAGTACCTACGTCTTTTTTAGTATCAGCAGTACCTACATCTTTTTTAGTATCAGCGGTACCTACGTCTTTCTTGGTATCGGCAGTACCAACATCTTTTTTAGTGGTTGCAGCTTTAGGAGCAGTTGTGGTAGCGTTAACGTTAGTTAAAAGGCCAGTGCTTAATATAAGTGCGATTGCTATGATTGATTTTTTCATGATTTTATATTTTAAATGTTTTGGTATGTATGTTATGTATATTGATTATTTGGTATTGTTAATTAGTCGGCAGTACCTACGTCTTTTTTAGTATCGGCAGTACCTACATCTTTTTTAGTGAATGATTTTTTTGGGGCGGTATCGCGTTTAACATTGATTGTGGTTGATGCTGATAAGAGGCCAGTGCTTAAGATAAGTGCGATTGCTACGATTGATTTTTTCATGATTTGAATATTTTGTTGTGAAAGGGTTAGTGTTATTTAATAAGTTAATCGGCAGTGCCTACATCTTTTTTGGTTGCTACAGTACTGCGTTCGAGTGTTGCAGTGGTTTTAACAGGGGCTTGTTTTGTGCATGATGGTAAAATGCCAGTGCCTAGTATGAATGCTGCTGCGATGATTATTTTTTTCATGATTTAAATATTTTGTAGTGAAATGGTTAGTGTTTATTTAATTAAATTAATAAGTTAATCGGCAGTGCCTACGTCTTTTTTGGTTGATATAGTACTGCGCTCAAGTGTTGCAGTGGTTTTAACAGGGGCTTGTTTTGTGCATGATGGTAAAATGCCAGTGCTTAGTATGAATGCTGCGGCGATAATTATTTTTTTCATGATTTATTTTGTTAGTTTTATTACCTATTAATGTATGAATTAGTCTGCTGTGCCAATATCTTTACGGATACTTATTGTGCTTTGTAAGATAAAATCAGTAGTAGTTTTAACATGTACTTGCTTTATACAAGATGTTAATATGCCTGCAAATACTAATATTGAGGCAAAGAAGATTTTTTTCATATAATTCATATAACTATAAACTAAGTTTTTGATAAAGTTAATGTTTCAACAAATGAATAAGTATACAATCAGATGTACAATATCTTATACAAGTTGTAAATATTGGGGTATAGGTTTCATTTGATAAATTATATTATTGGTTAAATAATAACGTAATGTTAATAATGTTAACTAATTATAAATCAATTGTTTAACACTGCAAATATAAATATGTTTTTCGCTTTTGGGGTAATATTTAAAAATTAATTTTAATGATCAGTTTTGCAAAATTTTCTCAACATCCCATACTTGCTATTTATTTCATAACTTTCCCCTTAATTCAACGTATAGAGTTCTAATGAAAAAAATTTATACTTTTTTATTTTTCTTGCTTGTTGTACATTTTGTATACGCTAAAGGATACGAAAATGT
>JAQBNY010000305.1 GCA_028288315.1 Mucilaginibacter sp. | reverse complement strand
TATTCTCAGTTTAACAAACTTGCTAAAATCAACACCAAAGTTTGACAGGTCTTCCGTTTTGCCGGAGCGGAAATAGTTAGTAAAGTATAAATCAAGCGCTGATATGCAGCCTTTAGCGCAAAATGGTATACCTATGGCAGTACCTTTACACAGCAGGTACAGATCTGTTTTCTGGCATACGGCGGCACCTTCGCGGTAATCATTTTTAAACGAGGTTTCAAAAACAAAATCATCGCTGTATATCTCGCCAAAATCGCGCACATTACTAAAAAGCGTATTAGGTGGCACAGGTTGCAATTTTACATTATGCTTTAAAATGGTTTCGGCAGATATACCCATTTTCCCATCCTGATTAATCTCGTCCTTGTCAATGTATACAGGTACGGGGTCTTGCTCAATAACAGACATCCATCCATCAGATTTTATGAACAGTTCGTGCTGTTTTACTATCTGATTGTTTACAATTAGTTTGGCTTTGTAATAATCGGGGTAATAATATATAGAAGTATGCTGATGATCCCATTTAGACACTTTTGTACGCAGCTTTGGGTTCCATGATTGCTGTATGATAACCGAATCTTCCGGAGCTTTTGTAGCATCGTAATTAAAAATAACTGAATTAGGCAACCCCGAGGTAACCACCTTCCTGCTGCTGAATTTATAGTCGTTATTTTTAACCAGCGCAGATTTTTTCTTCATGCTTAAATAAGTTCCCAATATAGTCAATGCCAAAACCACAGTAATTATCCACACAGTTCTAAGCTGTTTATTAACAGGCTTTACTTGTTCAGGTTCAGATGCAACAGGTTCATGCACCAGTACATTATCAGCATTTTTATTATGCGCGGTTACAAAACTTCTCCAGCTTTCAAAACCAATGTAATGTGCAAGGGTATCAAGAGTGTAAGTATTTGGTAAACTATCATACTTCACTTTTCCCCATATCCGCTTTAGCGTAACATGACTAAGCAGAACACCGGTGCGCTGATGTATCCGCTCACTTAAATTAATAAAATCCTGGTTTGTCCAGCTATTGCTATCACCCCAGCCAGTCTCAGCTTCATACTCACGCTTTAGCGTTTCTATCAATTCATCAAATGGCATAATCGGTGTATATGGGCAAATTTATTATCAATAAAAACTTATCTGGGCTTGTATCAACTTGTACCAACTTGTACAGACTTAACGCATACGTATTGGCTATTATGACTATAAATTTGTATTGATGCCCGGCATATGCAATTTAAGAATTGTAGACTACTAAATAACCAAAACTGAACTATATATTTTTATGAATAAGCTTACTCACACCGGAAAATGGTTATACGCCGCAGCACTTACAGCCTTCGGAATTCAGCATTTTATTTATGCTGATTTTTTAACCGCCTATGTGCCTGCATGGATACCCTGGCATCTCTTTTTTGTTTATTTAGTGGCCGTAGCTTTTATAGCAGCGGCTTTAAGCATCGCCATTAACAAGCATATAAAACTCGCCTGTACTATGCTAAGCATAATGCTGGCAATATTTATATTGCTTATACACATACCCAGATTGTTTGCCGACCCGCAAAACGTTCAAAATTGGACCCGGGCTTTGCAGGATGTTGTTATAATGGGCGCTGCATTAGTGTTAACCAGTAATTTAAGGCTACTCCCGGTTGGTAAGTACTTGTTTGCAGTACCAATGATAGTTTTAGGTTTACAGCATTTTATCCATGTTAATTTTGTAACGGCCAAGGTACCGGCCTATTTTCCCGGAATTGCGGTTTGGGATTATCTGTTTGGGATTATTATTGTTACTACAACCATTGGTATTATCAGCAACAGGTACCTGGGTGCCCCGGCTATATTGCTGGCTCTTTTTCTGCTTACAGCTATTGCATTTTATCAAATTCCGTTGTTGGTTAACAATATATATGACGGGCAGCAATGGGCAGGTGCTATGCTTGAGCTGGCTATAGCGAGTGGAGCTTTTATTGTGTCTGAAATACCTTTGGCAAAATATAATAAATTGAATATGGCAACTAAATAAAATTTACAAACGTATTTATATTATTATACCAAATAAAATTTTTAAGCGTATTTATATTATACCATTTATACATACCTAAACCAGTATTATAAACCAGTCTGTTACTCCCATGTCAGGCAAAAGAATATATTACCCCTTGGTTTTATTGCTGATGTTCTTATTCGGCACCATACCTACCTATGCCCAGTACTTTGAGCTGGAAAACAGGAATAAGGTAAAAGTTCCGTTTAAAATGATAAGAAACATGGTGATAATTAAGCTGAACATTAATGACCGTGGGCCTTATAACTTTATTTTGGATAGTGGTGTAGGAATTATGATTATTACCGAGCCTAAACTGGTAGACTCATTAAACATCACTTATAAACGTACATTACATTTGGCAGGAGTGGGTACTGGTGAAGATTACGAAGCATATGTAACCGCTCCCTTAAAAATAGAAATTCCCGGTATCAGGAGCGTGGGTGTAGGCGCGGCCATCTTTAAAAAAGATCATTTCGGCTTATCCAATTATGTTGGTATACCTATTCACGGCTTATTGGGCTATGAGTTTTTTAACAAACTGGTAGTAAAGCTTAATTTTACAGATAGCACCCTAACCGCTTACATACCCGGTAAGCTAAAGAAGCTTAAAAAATTTGATACCATACCCATACTCATAGAAAACAATAAACCATATATTACCACATCAATACGTTTTTGTGATGGCAGCATACGTAAGTGCAAACTGATAGTAGATATTGGAGCCGGGCACCCGCTTTCTTTAGATAATCACAGTGTTAACCAATGGCCAACTGAAAAAGCCATAGCAGCTAACTTGGGTATGGGCCTAACCGGGCCAATATCTGGTGAGATAAGTCGCGTAAACCAGTTATCTATTGGTAAATATGGCTTAAACAATGTACTCTCTTCTTTCCCTGAAACTCAAAATACAGCTTATTTAACAACGCGCGACGGCAATTTGGGTATGGATGTATTAAAAAGATTTACGGTAATATTTGATTATGAAAATAGCCGTATGTACGTGAAAGCCTGCGGCAACCTAAAAGAGCCATTTGAACACGACATGAGTGGGATGGAATATTATGCAGGTGGCGATGGATTAAAGCATGTAGTGATTAGCCGCGTGGAACCAGGCTCGGCAAGTGATGAAATTGGTTTGGCAAAGAATGACGAGATAATGTCGGTAAATTTAAAGCCCGTTGCCAACATGAGTTTGGAAGACCTGGACCATCTTTTCAAATCAGGCGACGGACGTGGCCTGCTACTTGAGGTATATCACGATAAACAATACAGCCGGGTTATACTAACGTTAAAAAGGAGGATTTGATTGGGAGGAATGGCTAACTTTAGTTTCCCGGTTGTTTACTACCTTCATGCTTTTTAAACCACTCTTTGGCATTTTTAACACCTATAGCAATAGCTGCGCCTTCCTTCATATGCTTATCTTCCAATAAAGCATTTGCTATTTCTACTGCCTTATCCCTTACCGGCTTGGACAAGTTCTTGTATGATGGCGGGTAATCTCCGTTTCTCCAGGGCATAAAAAATTGGTTTATTACATAACATATGTAGTTGGATGAAGTTTTGACGAATCCGCTCACTTGTAATATAAGTCACTTCATTTTTACCAAAACCTTTACTGGAACTACTTAGACAAAAGCAGATAGAGCATATATTTTTTAAGCATAATGAGTACGGGATGTGATTGCTAAATATTAAAAAGCGAAGCTGTAACCTTTTTTAAAAAAATGAGGTATACAATAGAAAATCAATCACATACTGATTTTTATCTTAACCTTTTAATCATTATAAATAAAAAACAAAACATGAGCAACCAGATCAATCCATCAACCGTTCTAGAAGGAACAATCTTTGTAGATGAGGCAATCGCAATGACCAAAAACTGGGAAGATTTCCTGGAAACATCTCAAGAAAAGTTTTCGAGCAACCAAACCAATCCATCAACCGGTCCAGAAGGAACAATCCCTGTAGATGAGGCAATCGCAATGACCAAAAACTGGAGAGATTATCTGGAAACATCTAATGATAAGTTTTCAGCTAAATCATATCTTATCCCCATTATTGATTTTAAAAACATATTAAAATATAATCCTGATGCCGAAAGCGTAAGGGCTTATATTGGTTTAGAAGATGTAAATGACCCTATGTCAAGCAAGCTTATATTAGTGCCTGTAGTTAATGGTAAGGACGTTATCTATAAATCAACCAGTGACAATCCTGCATTAAGTAGCGATCCTGAAAGCAATATCTATGATCTTACAAAGGTATGCCCTCCTTATTGTGCTTTTTATATGAGCCCGTTAAACCAATAACTTTATTTCTGTACGTCAATTATGTTTATAAGCTTAAAGCTTATAAACATAATTGATGCTTCTATTTTACATCACATACATTGTTCCTTTTGTGTGTTAATACCTGTTGTAACAGCTCTAATTAATTTACAGATAGCATTCTAACTGCTTACAAACCTGCTAAGTTAAAGAAGCTGAAGAATTCGAGGTTATACCTATACTCATAGAAAACAATAAACCACATTACCACATAGGTACGTTTTTGTGATGGCAGATTTGTCTTTAGTTTCCCCTTTGTTTGCTACCCTCTTGCCTTTAAACCACTCTTTTTCTTTTTACATCTATAGCAATAGTTGCACCTTCTTCTATGTGTATGCCATTTACCATTTGTATTGCGTTAGCTGATAACTACATAGACAAAGGTGGATAAAGCATTCATGTTTTTTGAACATAATGAACACAGTATGGATTATTAAATATTAAAAAGCGAAGGCATAACCTTTTTAAAAAAATGGAGTATACAATAAAAAACTTATACAAAATAAAGCTAAAACATGAACAACCTAAACAATCAATCAACCGGACCAGAAGGAACAATCCCTGTAGATGAGGCAATCGCAATGACCAAAAACTGGAGAGATTATCTGGAAACATCTAATGATAAGTTTTTAGTTAAATCATTTCTTGTCCCCATTATTGACTTTAAAAATATATTAAAATATAACCCCGATGCTGAAGCTGTAAGAGCTTATATTGGTTTAGAAGATGTAAATGACCCTATGTCAAGTAAACTTATATTAGTGCCTGTAGTTAATGGTAAGGACGTTATCTATAAATCAGCCAGCGAGAATCCAGCATTGGATAGCGAAATTGATAGCAATATTTACGATCTTACAAAGGTATGCCCTCCGGTATGTAGTGTGGATGACAGCCCTTTAAACCAATAAGTTTATTTCTTTATTTCAATTATGTTTATAAGCCTTATATTTAAAGCTTATAAACATAATTGATGCTACTATTTTATATCACCTACATTGTTCCTTTAAGTGTATTAATTCCTCTTGTAACCGCTCTCATTAATTTCAAGTATTTAAGCAAACCTTTTAAAATCATCTTTTGGTTCGTGCTATTTTCGGGCGTCATTAACACATTTAGCATGATGCTTGTTGACGTGTTTCATAAGCAAAATCTTATAATATTTCATCTTTATACCATTTTTGAGTTTGTAATGCTTTCGATATTTTATTGTTGTTTTCAAAATAAAAGAGGGCGTAATATTATCACTTGGGTACTTGGTATTTTCACAATACTTTATCTGGTAAACTTCTACTTTCAAAGCATATCAATAAATAATACTTATACCCATTCATTATCAGCAATTATTATAATAGCGTACAGTATGCAGTTCATTTTTAAACAATCTGAAAAGTATGATAAAGCGAATTGGGGCTATGATGGTCTAAATTGGATAAACACCGGAATACTAATTTATTACTCCAGTTGCTTATTTTTGTTTATGACCTCAAATTATTTTTTAACAGCAAGCAAGTTTATAGGCGAACTAATTTGGACAACACATGATACTATACTTTTTCTTGAATATATTTTATTTGCTATAGGCTTTTATAAATGCAAAACCCACCCGACAATATCTACATATTAGTAATATTAGGCATGAGCGGAACCTTTTTACTGGTTACCTCATTTATATTATTTACTATTCGCAACCAAAACAAATTATTAAAACAACGCCAGCAATTTCAACAAGCCGAGATAGCGCATCAAAAAAGCTTGCTGCACGCCATTATTGAGTCGCAGGAGGCCGAGCGTAAACGGATTGGTCAAGATTTGCACGATGATGTAGGCACTAGTCTATCGGGCTTAAGGTTGATGATAGAAATGTTTAAGCCGACAGCAGATAGCGATAAAAATTATGAAAGCTTTGCTACTTCAAGTAAAAGTGTTATTGATAAAATTGTAAAGGATGTAAGAAATATCTCACACAATCTTTCGCCTACAACATTAAGATATTATGGATTAGTTGCCGCTATAACAGAACATTGCACCATAATTAATCAATCAGGCAAATTAGAGATAACTTTAATAAATGAAGCCGATCTGTTATTACAAAAGATTGAATTACCCGCTGCTACAGCTATATACCGTGTTTTGGAAGAACTTTTAAATAATACTATTAAACATTCTGGTGCAAGCAAGGCCAATATTCATTTTTCAATTAGAGAAAATGCACTTAGTATTGATTACAATGACAATGGCAAGGGCTTACAGCCAGGAGCTGAAAAAGTAATGAGCGGTATGGGCCTTCAAAACATCGAGAGCCGCTTACTTAATATTAATGCTACTTTTCTTACAGCTCCGTATTCGGGCAAAGGTTTTCATACTACTATCAAATTATCCTATAATTTAAATGCACAAAGTTAATATAGCTATAGTTGATGACCAGAACTTGTTTCGGCAAAGTATGGCAATGCTCATTAACTACATTGATAATTTTAACCTTGTAGCAGAATGTGCGGGTGGGCAACAATTTCTTGATACACTTGCAGATGTTAATTGCAAGGTTGATGTAGCCATAATTGATTTGGATATGCCTGGTATGAACGGCATTGACCTGAACAAACTTCTACAAAAACTACATCCGCGTATAAAAGTGATTATATTATCGGTACATGTAAATGAAATATTGGTTACTCAAATGATAAACGCCGGCGCTGCCTCATACCTTGCTAAGAATTGCGATAAAGATGAATTGATACTGGCCGTAAATACAGTATATAAAAACGGTTTTTATTTTAATGCCGATGCACTTAAAGCAATAAGGAAAAGCGGCAATCATAAAATACCGGCAATAGACGTTTTAAACAACCCGTCTATGCTGTTATCAGGCCGGGAGAAACAAATATTGCAATTGATTTGCAAAGAATACAGCAATGCAGAGATAGCGGCGGAGTTATTTTTAAGCGCACGAACAGTGGAGGGCCACCGGGTAAGAATTATTAACAAAATCAATTGCCGCAATACAGCGGGCATGGTACTGTTTGCCATAAAGCACGGCTTGTTCGAAATATTACTATAATACCTGCCCGATATTTTTAATTAAAACATTACGTAAAAATACCTGATTTTTAAATTAGGTATTTTTACGTATTTCTCTTTTCACAAGACTTATAATTAATTCAATTAATCTTTTTGAAATATAATTACCTGTTTAAATAGATTGCCTTCTTTTTTTTAATTTTAAAACAAACGGGACAAAAACTTCAGGAAACAGGCTTTTCTTATAATCATATCTAAGATTATATATTTACAGATTAATATTATTATAGATCAAACACCTAAATGGACATAATATTTATAAGTAACCAAATTAAATATGATATTTTAGATATACCCGGGTTACCTGCAGAGCAATGCTATAATTTGCTGGGAACTACCCCTTTATATTCAATTGGTTATGGAGAGAGCGAAGATTTATGCAGAAAACTTGAAAGCAAGTTGCAAAGCATTGCAAACGAATATAAAACTGGTAAAGCTATATTAAATGGATATATATCAAAGAATACAACTGTACGCCAGTGCATTCAGTTAGTTATAGTATAGGCCTTGCTATTACTTTATCCTTAAAAAAAGTAAAGCAGCTACCTGTAAAAATAGGTTAGAGTAAACGCCGGCTAAAATGTCATCCATCATTACTCCTTTGCCGCCCGGATAGGCTTCCATTTTGCGTATATATAATGGCTTTAAAATATCAAAAAAGCGAAACAGTACTAATCCTCCAAGTAAAAAATACAGGTTAGCAGGAATAAACAGCATGGTAACCAACATACCAGCAACTTCATCAATAACTACTCGTGAGCTATCCTTACCCCAAGTAGGTTCCACCATATTACCTGTATAAATTCCTAATACTATTATTAATATAGTAATTACCAATAAATATAGTGGATTGGCAAACCAAGCTTGCTGCCACAGCAGGTATAGTATAGCGCATGTAACTATGGCAGCTATTGTACCGCCCCCTTTTATATAACCTATGCCAAAAACCGATGCTATAACTTTGTTCATAATAATGGGCTTAATGATCGGCTTTATGTTTAGGAAAGTTAAATAAAACAGAGGTAAGTACCGGAACTATAAAAACAGTAACTGTAAATACAGATACAAATATGTCTGCTGTTTCCCCATCCAACACTTGAGCCAAAGAGGTATCTTTATAAAAATGACTATAAACAGATGCGGTTAGCTTAATACCTAATACGCCAATTACTAAAAAGGCTACGGTCTCTAAAAAAGCAAACTTTTCCATTAGCTTAACAAAAGCTTGTGCTACAAAGCGCATGGCCAGTATACCTATAAAAACACCTGTATAAATTAAAAATATATGATCTGTAAAGGCTACTGCTGCAAAAACATTATCAATAGAAAAGGCCAAATCCATCAGTTCTACCAAAACAACTGTTGCCCAAAAGGGTCCTATTAAACCAACTGTTGAGCGATAAAACCAGTTCCTTTTTTTGTTAACCGTTTCGTGTTCCTGATTATGATTTGATTTAGCTTTAGCCCTTTTAATAAAATAGTGAATAGCCAGGTATAGCAGATAAAGACCACCCAATGGTTTTAACCACCATATTTTAATAAGCCATGATGCAATTAATAAACAAACCCCACGTAGCACGTAAGCCCCAACAATACCGTATTTTAAAGCTCGTTTCCGCTGATGTTTTGGCAAATCAAGCACCATTGTTGCCAGCACCGCAGCATTATCAACCGATAAAAGACTTTCAATTACTATTAAATTAAGTATAACAAGCAAACCTGCTTTAATATCATCTCCAAGCAGTGTGTGTAAAATATCCATTTTGATGTATAGGCTTGCAAATATAAATTATTGAGCGGCAAATGAACCTTTGTAAGCCTGTATTGCTCTAATTATGGATTGCACAATTTGCGACTGACCTTCATCAGAGTTTAAATATTCTTCTTCATCCGGGTTATTTATAAAACCCGTCTCAACCAGTACCGCCGGCATCGCACTGTGTGCCAAAACAAATACTCCTTGTTCTTTTACTCCTATACTTTCCCGGTTATCGGTGTATCTAAATTCATTATTTAAAAGATCACCAAACATGATACTTTGTTTGCGGTATTTTTGTGTAAAAGTATTCAGGATAATAACATTTGCCGGATCGCTTGAATCATAGCTCTGGTAGTTCTCTTTATAGTCCTTCTCTATAAATATGGATGCATTTTCTCTAACAGCCTCCAATTGCTCGTTTAGCCTGTGCATACCGTATACCAGCAGCATTACACCACTTTTTTTATTGGTCCTTGCAGCCGTACCCTCCGGCGATGAATTGCAATGAATAGATACAAAAAGATTTCCCTGATTTTGGTTGGCAATGGCTGATCGTTTATTCAACTCAATAAACGTATCGTCAGTACGGGTCATTACTACTTTAAGATCAGGTAATTGGGTTTGAATAGCAGCTTGTAATTTTTTGGCTATTGATAAAGCAACATTTTTCTCTAACGAAAAGCCACCCCTTGCTCCGCCATCTTTACCACCGTGGCCGGCATCAACAACAACTGTTTTAAACTTAAAACCTGTATTTTTAACAGTATCGCCTGGTAATGCAAATGAACATAGAATTAACCATGAGCCAGCAACTCCTAATATTCTTAACAGCCTGAAGTACTTTTGATTCATTTATTTTGAAGAAGAATTTTGCCTGATAACGAATTTTTATAAAATATAATATGCTGTAATATAAAAAAGCGGCATCAATGCATGATTGAGCCGCTATAATATTAGTTTTAAGCCTCGCTTTTATAATTACAACTGACTTGGAGCAAGCTCTAAGTGATATTTCACTAAATTATCTATAGGTGAACGGATTATGTTACCTACTGTCATGCCATTTTCAGTAACTACCTCTTCAAGCACATTCCGGAAATTGTAACCTACAGAACCTATACAGTTAAATGTATATTTTTGATAATCAGGATAGTGAACAACCAAGTTACGGAAAAAATCTTCAAATGATGTTTTTACCAGGTTGCGTGAGTATTCAATATTTACAATGTTATCATATACAAACTTGCTAAAGCTTGCGCAGAAGCGGTTAGCCCTTGGCTGAGTGTATACTATTTCGTTAATATCATCAGGGGTTAATTTAAAGGTTTCCCAAAAATTTTTCCTAACAGCATCTGGCATGTAACCTCTCAGGTAATCAACAAGTAATTTTTTACCTATATGGCAACCACTACCTTCATCACCTAAAATGTATGCTCCCGAGTCAATGTTGTTAATAACTTCGCGGCCATTATACAAACAAGTATTTGTACCAGTACCTAAAATAGCAGCAAAGCCTTCATTATTACCCAATAATGCACGGGCAGCAGCAAGCAGGTCATGCCCTATATAAATTTTCGAGTTTGTAAAAACTGCCTGCATAGCATTCTCTACAACTTTACGCATCTCTGGAGTTGAACAGCCAGCGCCATAATAATTAACCTCCGTGATCTTGTCTTTTTCAAGGTCTGTTGGTAAACTATCTTTTAACGATTGAATGATGTAATCAGTTGGAGCAAAATAAGGATTGTACCCTTCGGTGTTAAAATACACCTTTTTACCTTCTTCAGTGACTAAGCACCAATTTGTTTTGGTTGAGCCACCGTCAGCAATTATGATCATAAAATAAGTTTATTAAAAAAATTTCGGTTAAAAGTATGATTAACTTATTGTAAAAAAAACACTTCTAAACTTTAAAAAGTAAAAAAATGCTTTTTTGCATTAAAAACTACATTCTACGTATATAACTGATGTTTTATACGTCAAAAAATAAAATCAGTCAGGATGGCAATTAATAAGTTTATGTGTTACTTATATGTGTAAGTTGCACATAATTTTACCGTTTGCTATTGAGCCGGTTTATAATTTATTTACAATTATATGTAATATTTTAACAATTATTTATTGCTGGTGTTTTTTGTTTCATTAAATATACTTTAAAGGAAATTTTCGCACAAATAAAAACACAATCTTCCATGCTAATAAGCTAAACGCAATAATTAATACACTGGCTGTGTGGCAGATAGTTTAACAGTTTGATAAATGCAATTCACTATAGAAAAGTAGGCAGTTACTATTGCCATTTCAACCATAATTACGCATATTTGCACCGCGAAAAAATCGCGATGGTCCCATAGCTCAGCTGGATAGAGCAACTGATTTCTAATCAGTAGGTCTCAGGTTCGAATCCTGATGGGATCAC
>JAQBNY010000276.1 GCA_028288315.1 Mucilaginibacter sp. | reverse complement strand
TACTGGTATGTATCAGCAATGTTCCGGATACCACGACAAAAATAACTTTTACTGATAACAACACCCAATTTAATACCAATGGTGTTCAGTTTATATTAAATCCATATGATGAAATTGCTCTTGCACGCGCCATTGAATTAACCGATGGCGGCAAAGGCAGTGTTACTGTTATTAACGTTGGCGAGGTTAACACCGAGGCCACAATACGCAAAGCTTTAGCAATTGGCGCTACAGATGCTGTACGCATAAATGCTAAGCCGCATGATGCCTGGTACGTTGCTTATCAAATAGCACAATACGTTAAAGCAAACCCTTTTGATTTGATACTTACCGGTCGTGAGTCAATTGATTATAATGGTTCAAAAGTAGCAGGGATGCTGGGCGAACTGTTAGATATTCCATCAGTATCAATCATCAAAAAATTAGATACCGAAGCGAACCAGGCAACTGTGGAGCGCGAAATAGAAGGTGGTAAAGAAGTATTAACCATCCCCTTCCCTTTTGTAGCTGGTACTGCCGAGGGTGTTGCCGAACCAAAGATCCCTAACATGCGTGGTATTATGAGCGCACGTACCAAACCGTTAACTGTTGTTGAACCTGCGGAAGTGAAAACTTTTTCAGAAATAATCAGTTATGAAACACCGGCACCACGCGGACAGGTTAACCTCGTATCTGCTGATGAACCTGCAAAGCTGGTTGAGTTATTACACACTCAGGCAAGAGTTATTTAATTAATTTTACGTAGAATATCATTTATGTCAGTTTTAATATATGCGGAAAATGCTGGTGGTAAATTCAAAAAATCAACTTTTGAAGCTGTATCATATGCCAAAGCAATTGCCGATCAAAATAACACCAGCCTTATAGCTATTTCAATTGGTGATGTTGCCAATGATGAATTAGCAGCGTTAGGTAAGTATGGTGCTGAAAAGGTTTTAAATGTAGCTAACGATAAATTAAAGAATTTTGTGAACCAGGCTTATGCATCGGTTATAGCCGAAGCTGCAAAGGCTAACAGTGCTAACATAGTTGTGTTATCTAATTCATTCTCGGGCCGCGGCCTGGCTCCTCGCCTGGGTGTTAAGCTGGAAGCCGGTGTTGCCGATGGCGCGGTTGCCCTGCCTGAGCAAAACGGTGATAAATTCACCGTTAAAAAGACAGCTTTCTCGGGTAAAGCATTCGCCATAGTTGAGCTAACATCAGCAAATAAGGTTATTGCCTTAACTCCCAACTCATATAAAATAGTTGAAAGCGGGGTTGTTGCAAAGGTTGAAGATTTTACAGTGGAGGCCAAAGCATCAGACTTTACAGAAATGATCAAAGATATTGTTCGTTCAACTGAAAAGGTTTCATTGCCTGATGCAGAGATAGTTGTATCAGCCGGCCGTGGATTGAAAGGCCCCGAGAACTGGGGTATGATTGAAGAACTTGCCGACCTTTTGGGTGCTGCAACAGCTTGCTCAAAACCGGTATCAGACGCCGGATGGAGGCCTCATAGTGAGCATGTTGGACAAACAGGTATAGCTGTCAGTCCAAATTTGTATATTGCAGTGGGAATTTCAGGAGCTATACAGCACCTTGCCGGGGTAAGTTCATCAAAAGTTATTGTTGTAATCAACAAAGATGCTGAAGCACCGTTCTTTAAGGTAGCTGATTATGGTATTGTTGGCGACGCATTTGAGGTACTGCCAAAATTAATTACTGCAGTTAAAGAGTATAAAGCATCGGCTTAAAATATAGGTTTGTGATGGGTAATGACATGAAAAAAATTAAGCTGGACATTGTAGGTCTTTCCTACAGTCAAACACAGTCTGGCGCATATGCTTTGGTTTTGGGCGAAGTGAGCGGCCGCCGCAGGTTGCCAATTATTATTGGCAGCTTTGAAGCACAGGCTATTGCTATCGAGATAGAAAAAATGACACCGAGTCGCCCGTTAACGCATGACCTGTTTAAAAGCATGGGCCAGGCATTTAACATTAGTGTACAGGAGGTTGTTATTTACAACCTTGTTGATGGTATTTTTTATTCTAAGCTGATATGTTTTGATGGTAAAAAGTCTGTTGAGATTGATGCCCGCA
Organism: Mucilaginibacter sp.; assembly: GCA_028288315.1. Lineage (GTDB taxonomy): Bacteria > Bacteroidota > Bacteroidia > Sphingobacteriales > Sphingobacteriaceae > Mucilaginibacter. The sequence continues at coordinate 7,627 of JAQBNY010000276.1, read as the reverse complement.
CATCTGATGCTATAGCGGTATCTGTACGGTTTGATTGCCCAATTTACACCTATGAGTTCATCCTTTCTACCGCAGGTATAGTAATTGAAGGTAATGACTTTGTTTACCTGGAGAATATTAATGAAACAGCTGAAGAAAAAACAAACACATCTGCAGCAGCAGGCACCTTCACTTCATTAAGTGAGGATGAGCTAAAAACCCGTTTACAACAAGCTTTGGCAGACGAAGCTTATGAAAAAGCCGCCAAGATCCGTGATGAACTAAACAAACGTAAATCCTCCTGATCTCTCTGAAATATTAAAAAGTTAAAATTTAATTCTGCTTTGGATTTAAACTATGCTTTATAGTTTTCCCATTTCGCTTTATTTAATTACTTTCCGTTTTTAATTTAAAACTAATTAACTTGTTTAAACCAGTACTGTATGAATATTAAGTTTCGCTTAATACTGATGAATTTTATGCAATTTTTTATATGGGGGGCGTGGTTGCTTACCATAGGAGCTTACTGGTTTCAAAATAAACAATGGTCGGGTGCACAGTTTGGAGCAATTTTCTCCACTATGGGTATCGCATCTATCTTCATGCCTACTATTACTGGTATTATAGCAGACAGGTTTATCAATGCCGAAAAACTTTACGGCACAATGCACATTCTGGGAGCCTTAACCCTCTTCTCACTGCCATTGGTAACCGATCCTAATACATTCTTTTGGGTGATATTACTTAATATGATGTTCTACATGCCAACTCTGTCGTTATCTATAACAGTGGCATATTCGGCTTTAAAGAGCCAAAATATCGATGTTGTAAAAGAATATCCCCCCATTCGCACCTGGGGAACAATTGGGTTTATTGTAGCCTTGTGGACAGTGAGCCTTACTCATAACGAAACATCTGCTAATCAATTTTACATCGCTTCGGCCGTATCATTGGCATTAGGTATTTATTCATTCAGTTTACCAAAATGCCCTCCTCTTTTAAATAAGGATAACAACAAATCGTTTTCAAGCCGTTTAGGGCTAAATGCTTTTGCTTTATTTAAAACGCCAAGGTTTGCTATTTTCTTTGCTTTTTCGCTGCTTTTAGGTGCCGCGTTGCAGCTAACTAACGCCTATGGTGATACTTATATCCACGATTTTAAGAATGTACCAGAATATAAAGATCTGTTGGCGGTAAAATACCCTGCTGTTATCATGTCTATTTCGCAGATCTCCGAAACGCTTTTCATCTTGGCAATTCCGTTCTTCCTGCGCAAATTCGGAATTAAATATGTGATGCTGTTTAGTATGCTGGCCTGGGTATTAAGATTTGGACTTTTTGCTTTTGGTGACCCTGCAGGTGGCCTGTGGATGATTATTTTATCATGTATCGTTTATGGTATGGCATTTGATTTCTTTAATATTTCGGGGTCATTATTTGTCGAAACACAGGCAGCGCCTGAGATCCGCGGTAGTGCGCAGGGCTTATTCATGATGATGGTGAATGGCTTCGGTGCATTTTTCGGCAGCATTATTAGCGGCGCCGTTATTCAGAAGTTTTTTACACATGCCGATCAAAGCAAGGACTGGCATGGCATATGGTTAACATTTGCCGGCTACGCCTTAGTTATTGCTATAATATTTCCTTTTGTGTTCAGATACAAGCATAATGCAGCATTAAAGCACGCAATACAACATGCTTAAACTTAATACCTTTTACAATTAATTCCAGTAGTAAGTTATAATGAAAAAGCATTACCGGCACGAGAATGATTGCCTTAACTGTGGAACTATCTTAGAGGGCAAATTTTGCCATAACTGCGGGCAAGAAAACCTGCAGATGAAAGAAAGCTTTGGCCACATGATAAACCATGCTGTAAGCGATTATTTTCATTTTGATTACCAGTTTTTTCATACACTAAGGCCGCTTTTTTTTAAGCCGGGGCATCTTACCAACGAATATCTTGTAGGCCGCAGGGCGCAATATCTGCATCCGGTTAAGATGTACATTTTTATCAGTCTTGTGTTTTTTGTAATTTTCTTTCAGGGCAAGAAACAGGAAACTGTTCATACAAAAGAGAATAAGCAAAGTGAGCAAAAAGGCAGGGAGAATGCTAAGAAAGCGATAGATAAAGGTATTTATGCCAATAAAAATCTTAGTGCGGCGCAAAAAGCTGAATTGTCTAAAAAAATAAAAGCTTTTATACCAGATACTATTGCTAAGGAAATAAATGCGGACCTTAAAAAAGATTCGGAAAAAGTAAAAGACAGGAAGGCGGATAATGAGGGTGGCTTCACTTTTTATGGTAGCGATAATGTCAATAAATTTAAAAGCTACGAAGAATACCTTGCCAACCAAAGTAAACTCCCTGCTGATAAACGTGACAATAGCCTGGAGCGCTATATGATTAAAAAGAATTTCGACTGGAAGAAACAGGGGAAGAATGCCAACGAGATTTTAATAGAGGGCCTAAAACATAACGCACCAAAAATGATGTTTTTGCTGTTACCTATGTTTGCTTTTATATTAAAATTAGCATTCTGGAATAATCATAAATTTTATGTTGAACATATTATTTACACTATACACCTGCACTGCTACTTATTTTTGTTTTTAACTTTCATAATGTTATTGAATATGATCCTTCCTGAAAGCTGGAATACGATCAATGATTTGCTGCAAACTTTAGCAACAATAACCATTATTTGGTATATATACCGCTCGTTACGGATAGTATATAATCGTAGCCGCTGGCGAACAGTAAGCAAAATGATAGGTGTAACCTTTATGTATTCAATTGTATTTGGGCTTTCATTCTTTATAATTCTTGTAATAACCGCTATAACATCGGTATAGTGTATCGTTTGCTATTTAATAGTCAACTGTTTTTGCAAAGCCTCTATAGCGTTTGCCAGGTATGCCATTGGTGCATTCCAGTTAATGGCAATCTCGTTTGTGGCGTATGAACGGTCATCATCAATAAAAGCTTCATCTGGTGCTATTGATGGCACTTTAATGCCATCCTGCATGCCCGGGTTAGGCCCGCCGGATAGTAAGCCTGGTATGGGGGCAATTATCCCATCAGCAACCGATGGCCTATGATGCGGGTGCATAGGCGTTTTACTTCCATAGCCGGTAATATACGAGTAGCCAGAGCCATTCCTGCCTAAAGTATAATCGAGGTTACTCAACGCGTAATCGAGATATTTTTTATTGTGCGATAGCTTATAAGCCTTTATCAGCAATATGCCCTCGTTAGCTGCATTACTATTGCTGCCCCAGTTAAAATTTGCTGCAGACTTGGTCATTACAGTTTTATAAGCGTTTTTGTTCGCTCCCTCAATCAAGGTGTCAGCGTACGCTAAAAGCTGTTGTTTGATCCGTTGCAGTTCGGGATGATTTGCAATATGGATACCTGAATTTTGGGCAAGCGTATAATATCCCAACATTTTCACCTGCGCCCATGATGGCACTTGCATTTTATAATTGCCGCTTAAATTGAGTTTATTGTAATACTCATCCTTGCCAGTGGTTACATACAGCTCTGCAGCGGCCCAAATAAATTCATCAGAAAAGGTCTTGTCGCCGTATGCCCCGGTTACAACCTCGGGTTTAAACTGCTTGTTAATTGCGTCCTGGTCATAAACAACGGTGGGATTTTTCAGCGCCCATTTATGTGCATTTTCCGATGCTTTTATGCAAGAATCTGCAAGGCCCGGTAACTGCTGCGGGAATTTTTCAAATATGCGTGATGCCTGGGCCATAACTGCGGCAAAATCCAATGTGGCTGCTGTGCCTTTCTGCACAATATACCTGGGGGCGGTAGCTTTGTCGGGCATTATCATCGCATCAAACCGGGGATTGGTAAGCTTATGGTATACGCCGCCATCGTTTGGGTCCTGCATGGTGAGCATCCAGCGCAAGTTCCATAAAACCTCATCCAAAACATCGGGCAATTGATTGTTACTTTCAGGGATATTGAGTTTCACGGTTTTCATATACTCAGGAAAGTCCTCATACAGAGAAAGCAATGTTGATGTAGTTATACCGCTGTTTACAATGTATTTGTTATAATCACCGGCATCATACCAACCACGCGGACTTGATATTACCGTTCCCCCCGGTCGCTTATCACTCGCGGCAGATGCATGTACCAAAACTTTATCATCCGGATGCCCTTCTGCCCTATTCCATTTACCGGCATATTTTTCTTCTAACGGAATTGATGCCCGTTGAAAGTAAAAGGCTTTAATGGTAGCATCGGCAACGTTTTTATGAACAGATACTTTAATATTGAATGGGTAAGAATTGCCAACTCCCCGCACGTATAGTGTATACTTACCCGGTTTTTTGAAACTGGAGAAATCGGCTATAGTAGTAAGCTTTCCTGAGAATGCAAGCTGTGCCGATGATTTTAACTCTCCTGTATAAACTGTTTTCTTATTGTTATCCTGGATATAAAATTTACCTGTATTGCTGCTTGTTAAAACAGCAATTTTGGCTGCACCGGGATAAAATCCAATTTGGTTCAGGCGGATACTTCCCTGCCCGTTGCTTGTTACAGATTGCGCGTTTAAGCTAAATGTACAGTAAATAGCAGTGGTGAACACAACAGTAAAAAGAATTCCTTTAAGTTTTGCTTGTGACATAATTGGAGTGGTTTATCCCTATAAAGATAATATCTAAACCAGATATTACTAAACAAAAAAGGCCTGTGCAATGCACAAGCCCATTATTAAAAAAGTTGTTTCAATTATAAGAACGCGTAACCTAAACTTAAGTTAAATAAACTAACTCGGGTTTTATAATTAGTTGAACCATCATAGTAATTTTGCTTAGTTAAACCGGCCTCATAACGCAGATCAACAGATATTTTTCGGATGTCAACACCGGCACCTAATGTCCACGCAATATTTGAACTTTTATAATTCAAACTTGAAGCATTTCCAAAAGCTGTACCAAGATTTTGATCTTTATTAATAGCAAATGACATTAACGGGCCTGTATAAAACCTGCCACCAAAGCCAAACGCGCCAACCTTGCCACCAAAAAGTAATGGTACATCAATACTGGTAAATTTAGCATGTGCTGAGGCAGTAGAGTTTGAACTATTTATATCAACGTTTTTGCTTGTAACATAAACTTCTGGCTGAAAGTTAAAGCCTAATGCGCCAAAGCGTGCCCATAAGCCGCCTAAATAACCCGCACGGTTACTGCTATTAAATGTACTTCCTGAATTTGAAAGGCTGGTTAAATTAACACCGCCTTTTACGCCTAATTGAAATTTAGGTAATAACTGAGCCTGCGAAGCAGTTGCTGCAGCTAAAAATATTGAAAGCGAAAGGATAAATTTTTTCATAAGATTGTTTTTAGGTTGAACAGAAAAGTATATAAATTGTGTTAAACAGTGAAAGCTTTAAAAAAAATAAAAATCCGGTTTACTATAATAGCAAACCGGATATCGTATTATTAACTGCAATAAAAGTAATATTATTTGATAATTGCAAATGCTATAAGGTCAATTTACCCTGGTAATAATCTAATATTTTGTTATAGATGAAGCAATCATACCTGGCATTGATGAGGTTAAGGTTTGCCCTGTCAAGGTTATTTTTGGCAACCACAAAATCAACAGAGGTTAATACACCTGCATTGAAACGTATCTCTGCCGTTCTGAATGATTCGGTGTAAGCTTTTACTTGTTCAACCAAAACGTTGTATCTATTGTAAGCCGAAATCATGTTCATATATGCCTGCTCTACATTTTGCTTTAGTTGAACCTTGGTAGTTTGCTCAATATAAATATTATTCTGCAATTGAATTTTGGCTAAGGCTACCTTGTTACGGTTTTGAAAGTAATTCAGAATCGGCACCCTCAAAGTTACGCCCACTTGCGTACCATAATTATTTTTAAACTGATCATAATAGCTAATATTTTGGCCAGAAATTTGTGCCGCGCTGGAGTAATTGGTAGATATGCCGCCAAATAAAGATATTGTAGGCAATAAACTTCCTCTGGCAACACTTACGCCCTTCTCGGCACTTTGGCGCCTTAAAGTGGCTGCTTTTACATAAGCCAACTGGTTTAAAGCAATATCATACACCTGGTCGGCCGAGTTTGGTGTTTGCTTGGCAAGCTCTTCCGCATTTATAGGTTGCAGGGTAATATTTTCCTTATATGGGATGTTTAGTATCTGCAGTAAATTAAGCTTTGATGTGTTTAAAGTATTGGAAGTGTTTACTACCGTTAACTGGTTATCACCATAAGTACCTTTCAAATCGTAAAGATCTGATGGTAATTTATTAGCTCCCTCCTTCTCTAATATCTCTAAACGTTCTACCTGTTTTTTAGACACCATTAGCTGGTTTTTAACCTGATTTAACAGTTCTGTATTATCCAGCACCACTAAATAAGCCGTAATAACATTAATGGTAACCTGGTCTTTAGCCTGTTGGAAATCCATTCTGCCGGCCTGGTAAGCTAAGGATGTTTGTTTGATACTATTAAGGTTTTGTAAGCCGCTAAATACAGTAAGGTCGCTACTTAAGCCGTAGTTACCTGATTTAAACGATTGCTTTACATAAGTGTTGGTTGATGGATCAATACCACGGCCACTGTTAATGCTATGGTCTACCTGACCATTTATGGTAGGTAACAGATTTTCTCTTGCCTGGTTTAAGTTAACATGAGAGGTTTCCATCAGCAGCTCGCTCTTCTTTACGTCGAGGTTATTTTTGATGGCAATATCAATGCATTGCTGCAGGGTAAGTACGCTATCTATGGCAGTTTGGCTATGCGCCAATGCCGGTAGTACAGTAATAAGACTAAATAGTATAAATTTTAAGTATCGCATTTTGTGTTATAGTTCAGAATTTTTTTGAAGATTCAACCCTTCCATCCAATAGGTTAATAATATGCGACCCATATTCAGCATTTTTCTCAGAATGGGTTACCTGGATGATAGTAACGCCATCTTCTTTGTTCAGCTTACGAAACAGTTCCATTATCTCCTCTCCTTGTTTAGAGTTAAGGTTACCTGTAGGCTCGTCGGCTAATAATAGTTTCGGTTTTGCTATAAGGGCACGGGCTATACCCACTAATTGCTGTTGCCCGCCTGATAGCTGTGCCGGAAAAAGGTCTTTCTTACCTACTATCTGGAAACGATCAAGCATATCGGCCACCATCGCCTTGCGTTCAGATCCTTTTACATCCTGATAGATTAAAGGGGTCTCGATGTTTTCGTAAACGGTAAGCTCATCAATTAAATGGTAGGCCTGAAAAACAAAGCCAATGTATTGTTTATACAATGCTGAGCGTTGTCTTTCTTTAAGCTGATGTACGGCTTGGTTTACAAAATAATGATAACCGGCAGATGGTTCATCTAACATGCCTATAATATTAAGTAAAGTTGATTTCCCTGAACCCGATGGACCCATTATAGATACAAACTCGCCTTCTTCAACATCTAAACTAATGTCGTTTATAACGAAATTCTTATTTCCGCCTACCTGGTAATACTTTGAAATATGCTGAAGTGATAACATTTTAATTGGTTGAGATTTATGAATTGTTGTTTACTGGTTGCAATTTCTTGATTTGATTTTGGCATTAGAGCATCAATAATATACCAAATATATAAATAACTAA
>JAQBNY010000266.1 GCA_028288315.1 Mucilaginibacter sp. | reverse complement strand
GCAGCCAATACCCCATATGGTATCAGTAGGGTAAAGGATAATACCGCCATCCTGTACCACTTTAAGCGCTTTATTTACTTCGTCTTTAAGCATCATTCAGGTACAAACTTAATGCATTTATTATTTTAATTTCATCTAACATTTCCATGCATTTTGGAACGCCGTATAATTTGCAGGTATTACGCACACAAGGTTCGCAAACTAACTGGCCGTAACGGATTACCGTAAGGTCCTTTTTATTGTACGGAGCGGTATTGTTTTCATTCCCTGCCCCAAACAAAACTATAGTGGGCACATCCACGCTGTTAGCTAAATGCGCCGGGCCAGAATCTGTTGTTAAAACCGCTTTGCTGCCGGCCATTAATTTTGCCAGGCCAACAAGGTCTGTTTTGCCGGCATGGTTTTCCAGTCTGTCGCTGTTGTTTAACCCGGTTATCAATTCATCAATAAAAGCGCTTTCTTTAGGTGATCCAACAAAGGCAAAAGTAATCTCTTTAAAAGTTGTCGTAAGGGCATTGATAATGCTGCGCCCCTTGTTAAGCGGCATCCTGCGGGATATAGCCTCAGAATTAAAGTTGATAATTACAGTATTGGATTTAATTAAATCCTTGTCCGTATTTAGCTTAATTTGTTTGTTTGTAACAGCTTTGCCGGTAAAATTCTCCAGTAAAGAAATGTATTCATTAACCCGATGAACGTTAAGTGGTTTTTTATAAGAATGGGTCAGGAGGAAAAAGCCACCTTCTTTTTTAAAGCCTACACGTTGTTTAGCGCCACATGCCCAGGCAATTATTGCTGAGGAAAGGGAGTGAGGGAGATTAAAGAAAATATCATACTTTAAAGGGCGCAATGCTTTGCCAAAATGGTAAACACCGTTTAACCCGCTATACTCTTGTTTTGAAAAGGGATGAACCTTGTTAATACCGGGGATAAGCGCGGCTATGCTTGCCAGTTCTTTTTTGATAATGGCATCAACCTGGGCATTAGGATAAAGCTGCTTTACGGCATTGACGAATGCGGTACTCATTACCACGTCACCAAGCCAGTTAGGCAGCCTTATGAGTATTTTCATTATTAATTGATTAGGTTTATTAAGTTGATTAAGTGAATGGTTGAACCTGAACAGATAACATAACTACTCACTTAATTCAACTCAATCAACAAATCACTTTACACGGCAACATTGTTTTCCCTCAAGGCATCGTTTAATGATGTCTTTTTATCGGTTGATTCTTTACGTTTGCCAATTATTAAAGCGCAAGGTACCTGATATTCGCCTGCAGGGAATTTTTTAGTATATGAACCTGGTATAACTACAGAACGTGCTGGTACAAAGCTTTTATATTCAACCGGCTCAGGACCTGTTACATCAATAATTTTGGTTGATGCGGTTAATACCACGTTTGCACCTAAAACGGCTTCACGCTCAACGTGTACGCCTTCAACAACAATGGCACGCGAGCCTAAAAAGCAGTTATCCTCAATAATTACCGGCGCAGCCTGTATAGGTTCTAACACACCGCCAATACCAACACCACCGCTTAAGTGAACATGCTTGCCAATTTGCGCGCATGAGCCTACGGTAGCCCAGGTATCAACCATGGTACCTTCATCAACATAAGCACCAATGTTTACGTACGATGGCATCATGATAACGCCTTTCGCGAGGTAAGCGCCATAACGGGCAATACCATGCGGCACTACACGTACACCGGTATGTTTGTAGTCGGTTTTTAATTTCATTTTATCATGAAAAACAAAAGGGCCAACTTTAATTTCTTCCATAGTACGGGTTGGGAAATAAAGGATTACCGCTTTTTTAATCCAGTCGTTAGTATGCCAGCGTGTACCTATTTGTTCGGCAACGCGTATTTCGCCTTTATCCAGTCTTTCAACAACGGTATTTATGGCATTGATGTAGTCATTTTCGCTTAAAAGGGTTCGGTTATCCCAAACCTCCTCAATCATTTTTTTAAGGTCGATCATTGATGAATATAAATTTTGTCAAATTAAAGGAATTTTAAGGAGATTTGTTTTAATTGTAATGTCAGATATTATAATAGAACATGGCTGAAAAAGAAAAGTTAAGAATTGATAAATATTTGTGGGCCATACGCATGTTTAAAACCCGCACACTGGCTTCTGATGCCTGCAAAGCAGGGCGTGTAAAACTGGAGAGCAATAATATAAAAGCATCACATGAGGTGAAAATTGGTGAAAGGTATCAGATCTCAAAAGGACCGGAACGCAAAGTAATACTAGTATCGGGTTTATTAGAGAATAGAGTAGATGCCAAAAAGGCTGTGGATTATTATGAGGATATAACCCCGGTTGAGCATACCCCGGCATTTAAATCAATGTTTCATGCGCCTATATTAAAACGTGACCGGGGAACTGGCCGCCCAACTAAACGCGACCGCCGTGAAACCGATGAATTAAAGGATAGTTTCTTTGAAAATGCACCGGAAAAGCCTGAGGATAGTTAAGCAGTAATATATAATACCTGGTACCGTTTAACCGGTATGTTGAGTTTTCGGCTAAAGCCGGTAGCTTCTTTGTATTTATCCGCCCTCATAAATGGGGCGGCAATGATTGAATAATTTTGGATGGATTGAAGAAATGGCCATTGGCTTCAGCCAACAGGCAAAGCACAAATCAATAAAGGCTTTAGCCCCAATCGCTGCCTGTTTCCTGTAATTTGACCAGCAGTTTTAAGCCATCTTAATTTTATTGAGTAATATTGCACACAATTTAATACCCGCGAGCTGTTGCAGCTTATGAAAAGTATAGCCCAAAAAGTATTTGATATCGAAATAGAATCATTACAGCATGTTGCTGCCATGATTGATGAGCAGTTTAGTCATGTAGCCAAAGCTATACTGAATGCCAAAGGCCGGCTGGTGGTTTGTGGTATGGGCAAATCTGGCCATGTAGGTCGTAAAATCTCTGCTACGTTTACCAGTACAGGCACACCAAGTTTCTTTATGCACCCATCTGAAGCCTTTCATGGCGACTTGGGTATGATAGCGGCAGATGATATTGTGCTGTTAATATCTTACTCGGGCGAAACGGAGGAGGTTTTAAAGATTATCCCTTTTTTAAAGTGGAACAAAAATAAGTTTATAGCAGTAACAGGTAATCCCAATTCAACCCTTGCTAAAAACGCCGATTTCTGTTTAAATGTACATGTTAAACAAGAAGCTTGTCCGTTGGAACTAGCGCCAACATCATCAACAACAGCAACCTTGGTTATGGGCGATGCTCTTGCCGTTGCACTGATGACGCTGAGAGAATTTAGTCCGGCAGATTTTGCGCGCTTCCATCCGGGCGGCAGACTGGGCCGTAAGTTGCTGGTAAAAGTTAAAGATCTGATGCGTACCGATGCCCTGCCTTTTATTGAATCTGATGCCACATTTACGCAACTGGTTTTGCGGATGTCTGAAGGTAAGCTGGGCATGGTAATAGTAGGTTCAGCAAGTAAAGTAGAAGGGGTGATAACAGACGGCGACCTGCGCAGGGGGCTGGTAAAATATCCAAACATACAATCACTGCCTATTACAGAGATTATGAACGGTAACCCAATAATGGTTGATGAAAGTGAGCTGGTTTACGAAGCCGAAGAACTAATGATGGAACGTAAGATAACCACTTTACTAATACGCAACGCAGGTAATTGGGTAACAGGTATATATCAAATATTTAACCAGGTTTAAGGCAAAATGAGGTCCATAATTGTTATACCGGCCCGGTTAAAATCGACACGTTTACCTGAAAAGGTATTGCTTGACCTGGGTGGCAAACCAGTTATTCAACGGGTTTATGAAGCCTGTCTTAAATCTGAACTGCACAACGAGATATGGATAGCCGCAGATAGCGAAGAAGTATTTAATGTATGCAAAAAGTTTACCAATAATGTATTAATGACACGGGAAGACCATCCTAGCGGTACAGATCGTATTGCCGAGATTGCAGCAAAGGTTCCTTGTGATATTGTGATAAATGTACAGGGCGATGAACCGTTTTTTGATGCAGGTATAATAGACAGGTTAATTACCGCTATGCAGCAGGGTGATGCTGTTATGGCCAGTGTTTGCGCACCGGTAGAAACAATTGATGAACTGCATAACCCTAATTTGGTTAAAGTAGTTACTGATGTAAACGGTTACGCTGTTTATTTTTCAAGATATGCTATACCTTTTTCAAGGGATAAAATTTTAGAGGATGCATCTGCCTATAAAAAACATATGGGTGTATACGCATACAAGGCAAGCTTTTTGCCCGAGTTTGTTAAGCTGCCTGTTTCGTTTTTAGAGGCATCAGAAAAGCTGGAGCAGTTAAGAGCAATAGAGAACGGGTATAAAATTAAAATGATTGAAGTAAAGGGTTTTGAAAAGGGGATAGATACCCCTGAAGACCTGGAACATGCACGTAAAAAAATAGAGAACAATGGCACTATATAAAGATATTACAGAGAAGCCCTTTTTTATTGTTGGTCCATGCGTAATGGAGAACCAGGAGCTTTTATATACTGTAGCCGAAAAGGTTGCCGAAATTAAAAGCAAGTACCCGGTAATAATGATATTTAAATCATCATTTGATAAGGCCAACCGTACCTCTGTGCATGCTTACCGCGGCCCTGGAATAGAAAAGGGGATGGAAATGCTGAATAAGGTAAAGGAGAAATTTGGTTTGGAAGTTACTACAGATATTCACGAACCTTACCAGGCTAAAATAGCTGCCGAGGTAGTTGATATATTACAGATACCTGCGTTTTTATGTCGCCAAACAGATTTATTGGTAGCTGCCGCGCAAACAGGCAAAGTAGTAAATATTAAAAAAGCACAGTTCCTTTCAGGGCAGGATATGTTTTATCCGGCACAAAAAGTAAAGGAATCAGGTAATGAGCAAATAATCCTGACCGAACGTGGCAATTCGTTTGGTTATAATAACCTGGTGGTAGATTTCCGGAATATTTATGATATGAAGGAATTTGGTTACCCGGTTTGTATGGATTGTACCCATTCCGTTCAGCGCCCCGGCGGTGCAGGTGGCAAAACCGGCGGCGACAGGAAGTTTGTGCCCAACATGGCACACGCAGCAAGGGCGTTTGGTGCAAGCGGTTACTTTATAGAAACCCATCCTGATCCTGATCATGCTTTAAGCGACGGTCCTAACATGTTGTATTTAACAGATTTGGAAGAGTTGATAAAATCGCTGATAAGTTAAAATAGTATAGGAGAAGGGTAGCTCCTGACGGAGCAAAGGATTTAATGTTTGCATTTCTACAAAGCTATAGCTCCTAATGGAGCATGCCAGTTGGGTAAACAATAAGTCAATATTTATTCATTCCCCGTAGGGGATAACGCTTTGTAGAAAAATAAAAATGTGATTTTGCCCCATAGGGGTTACCCAATTGAGCTGTTTTCGGTCGGTTGTCCGCGCTACGCTCGCAAAGACATTATGGTTTTAATAACCTGTTTTTAATTCTGATGTTTCCCAAAGTTTAAATGCGGACAGGGCCTCATCGCGCATAAGCTGTACAAAGGGCATTTTGCGCTTATCCATTGGTCTTTCCAATTCATCATAAATAAAATGGTCATCAAAGCCTATTGCGGCGGCATCAGCTTTGGTATTGGCATAGTAAATCTTATCTATCCGGGCCCAGTAAATAGCGCCTAGGCACATAGGGCAGGGTTCGCAGCTGGTGTAAATTTCGCAACCTTCTAAATTAAAAGTACCCAATTCCTGGCAAGCCAGCCTAATAACAGATACTTCGGCATGCGCAGTAGGATCATTAGTGGGGACAACCTTGTTGGCGCTGCGCGCCAATACCATCCCATCTTTTACAATAACGGCACCAAACGGGCCACCTAATCCCTGTTTTACATTATATTCAGATAAGTCAATAGCCATCTGCATAAATTTCTGTTGTCCCTGGTTTTCCATACCTATTATATTAAAAAACCCCAACGTAAAGCCGGGGTTTGTAAATCTATCTAATATTTTCATCATCTGCACATCTGCATATTCACACATCTGCACATTATTTTTTATCCTTAGCGTAGGCGTCGTTCAGCCTTTTAATAACATCAGCAGTTACATCCAATCCTGGGTCGCCATATAACATGGTTGGGTCGCCTTTTTTGAAGGTTAACACCATTTTGTAACCTTTTTCTTTAGCGTAAGCTTTGGTAAAATCAACCAGTTTTTCGTAAAGTTTGGTTTGCTCATTAACCTGGTCGTTTTGTACC
>JAQBNY010000265.1 GCA_028288315.1 Mucilaginibacter sp. | reverse complement strand
CTATAACCTGCCTGAGCCTTTATACTATGACCGCCAAAACTATGATTGTAATTTAAATAACTATATAAGTTTGAATAAACGGTTTGCTGGTCCTGCACGGTTAAACCACTACCTAAATCCAATGCTGTAGCAAACTGGTTAGTTTTAAAGTTATACTCGTTTAATGTGGTTTTAAAATCATAGTACTTATCCATGTTCATATTCACGGCACCTTTGGTGTACCACGAAAAATCCTTGGTAAACTGTACCTCAAACCATCCCTGCGCATTTACTGCATAGTCATTAGTATTATGCTGTAAGTTCTGATCTAATACGGCAACAGCATTTTTATTATTGTATTCAAAGTCATATGCTTTGTAAGTGTAATGACCGCTACCGTCTGTTAAGAATGGCGAATATGTAGGAGCCTGAGACATTGCTGACAAGAATAGATCTTCTGATCCTCCCGGAATTGATTCTATAGCTCCTGATTTTAATAAAACATTAGTTCCAAATTTAATGTGGTCATTAACCTTTGAAGTTAGATTGATACGGGCATTGTATTTTTTATAATTAAAGCCCTTTATTATACCATTCTGATCTACATATCCTAATGAAACGTTATAGGTTGTTTTTTCATTTCCCCCACTAAAAGTAAGGTTGTGATTTTGAGTTGGGGCAGTTTTAAAAATGTAACTTAGCCAGTCGGTATTAGGGTAATGTATACGGTCTGTGCTGTTTCGGTACAAATCAATCTGATCCTGCGGATAAAGGCTATTAGGATCTGTAAGACCTGTATTGATACGGGCCTCGTTATATAATTCCATATACTGTGCAGAATTGGTAATCAGGTCAAACATTTTAGTGGGCTTATAAATTCCCACATTACCATCATATTGAACAGTCATTTTACCTGATTTACCTTGCTTAGTGGTAACTAATATAACCCCGTTTGCAGCTCTTGAACCATAAATTGCAGCTGAAGCAGCGTCCTTAAGTACAGATATGTTATCGATATTTGTGGGATTAAGATCATTAAGATTACCGGGCACCCCGTCAACCAATACCAAAGGGTCTGAGCCGGCACCGCTGAATGTGCTGTTGCCTCTAATCCTGATTGATACCCCCTCATTGCCGGGTTCGCCTGTGCTTTGCGTAACCTGCACACCCGGCATAGTACCTTGTAGCATAGCTGCAGGGCTAACAACCGGGCGTTTAATCAAATCTTCACCACTAACGGTTGAAACAGACCCTGTTAAATTAACTTTCTTTTGTGTACCATAACCAACTACAACAACCTCGTCTAACGATTTAGAATCTGTTTCAAGATTTACATCAATTGTGGTGCGGTTATTTACACTAATAGTTTGAGGCTTATAGCCAATGAAAGTAAATGAAAGCGTTGCGTTACCCGGCGCTTTAAGCGTGTACCTGCCTTCAACGTCGGTATTTACGCCTGTACTGGAGTTTTGGACTTTAACCGTTACTCCGGGTAATGGTCCCTTAGCATCAGAGACCTGACCTTTAATTGTTAATTCTTGAGCGTGAACTTTTGAAAACACTAACTGAAGTGACAAAAGCAGCAATAATGTAAACGTTGGCCGGCAAAAACGGGGGAGCTTAAATAAGCTTCGACACCCGAATGGAAATTGCAGAACAGCACAACGCCCTAAGGCTTTGTAAGTAAAATTTTCCATAATTTGGTTTGAATTGGTTTAGTAAATGTATAAGCACTTAAAACCATATAAACTGGATAAAACTTTAAAGTAGATGGATTATACTACTATTACATATCATTAAATCATTAAAGCAAATATTTTTTGGTGGGAGTAAGAAACTTGCCTCGATAAGTAGATTGCTTTACAAGCATCCAAACTTTTTTTTATCAATTGCAAATTGGACATTTGTGTACATAGTTATTTACCAAAATCAGGAAAAAAAGAAACTAACATTTGACCTATTCAATGTTAGGCATTTATGCTTATATTGATTATTATTAGCACCGTTTAAAGTTATTTAACAAAGGTATAATTGTAATAAATGAATTATACTCTGAATAGGATAAGGGTAGATTTATTTACTACTATAATATCGTTATAATTAAATATAACTTAATTTAACATTAACATATTGGCACTAGCATTACTTATAATGGAATATTCTATTAATTATTAAAAATTAGTTATGGGCAGCTCTTTCAAAAGAAAAGATGGATTTGATGGCGAAAAACTGATAAGCATACCGGAAAGAGTTTTAAAAGAATATGTAAAACGATACCCGGCACTGTTCAATATTTATATTACACATATCGGCTATTTCCCGGAAGCCTCTTATCATTATAAAGAAAGACGAAAAGGCTGTGACGATAACATACTCATCTATTGTCTTAAAGGAAAGGGCTACTACCTTATTGATAAAAAAAAATTTGAGGTAATGCCTAATCAATTTTTTATGCTGCCTGCAACTGATGCATATATGAGGTATTGGGCCGATGATGAAGATCCATGGACAATTTATTGGGTACATTTTACAGGAGATGATATAAAAAAATTTAACTCATCACTTAATATAAACATCCTTAAGGGGCCTATTCAAATACCCTTTAATAATAAGGCCCTTGATATTTGGCTTAACATTTACCAAAATCTTGAAATGGGTTACAGCATTGAGAATTTATGCAATGCCACTTTTTGCTTATATAACTTCATAGCCACTTTTTTATTTCCAGATAAGCACATAGTAAGTGAACATACCGAAAATGAAGATATTATTACTGCAACTATCATCCATATGAAGAATAATATTGAAAAGAAAATGACGATTAACGAAATGGCAGGCAAGCAAAAATTATCCAGCTCACATTTTTCCAATCTCTTCCGTAAGGCTACCGGTATGCCACCTATGGATTATTTTATCCACTTAAAAATGCAGAAGGCCTGCCAGTTTCTGTATGCTAATGAGGCGAAAATAAAAACCATTGCTATGGATCTGGGGTATGAAGACCCTTACTACTTTTCACGGGTTTTTAAAAAATACATGGGCATGTCTCCCGAGCAATATAAGATTACTACAAATGTTCGTTCACTAAGTCAATAGATGTAACTATAAACAATAATTTACATTGTCATAAAGCTGAACTACACTTGAAAAATAATTAGGTCAACGGCATTACAGCATACAATACTGTTACATATCTGGTCGGTAAGTATTTATCCACCAGGTATTGCCAAAAGAATCCATGACACCTTCACTCCTGCCATAGGGATTATCTTTGACAGCATCACGGCCCTGGCACCTGCTTTCAGGGCTTTTGCATAAGTATCATCCGCGTTTGCTACATAAATAAAGCCTCCTCCTGTACAGGGGGCAAGCTGATCTACGGCACCAGAGATCATTATCACACTTTCGCCTATAGTGATCTCAGCATGCGCTATTGTATGCTCATCGCTCATAAATCTCATTTTTTCTTTGGCTTCAAAAACATCCTGCATAAACCGAATGAAATCAGCCGCATCTTTGATAACGAGATAAGGCATAAGCTGCTGGTGATCTGCCGGGAAATTTAGTGCGTTCATTATGTATGATTTTTTTAAATAAAAACATAAAAAACGGATAATGGTTGAATCATTATTCTGAAGTTTACATTAAGATCTCATGATACGTTACAGTCCATTCCAATTTTCTATCTAAAGGTAGAATTTGAAAAACTTATATTTACACCGTATGTACAGGAAAATCATTTGTTACTTTTTAGCCAGCCTGTTTTTAATAAGCAGTGTACTGTTGCCATTGGGTGATTTTTCTTTATTGCGGGATATCCCGGATATGTACCGCAACTACACAAAAATTACCACCGCAGAAGAATTAGGCGCTATTGATTTTATTGGTGATTACCTGTTGCACGGCAAAGAGATTTTTGGAAACAATGAGCATGATAAATCTGCCAACGGCAGCAATACTGTTCAATTTCAGCATCAGGCCAACCCCTTAAATGTAGTGTTCCTGCAATTACCAACAACCTTAATTATTGAATCAGAATC
>JAQBNY010000240.1 GCA_028288315.1 Mucilaginibacter sp. | reverse complement strand
TTATCGGGGATTTGCTAATGTTTAAGTACCCAGCGCCGGAGTCGAACCGGCACGGTTTCCCACAGGTGTTTGAGACCAGCGCGTCTACCAATTCCGCCAGCTGGGCATATTCAGCGTAAGCATATTTTGCTTACAAACGGGTTGCAAATGTATCTAAACTCTCTTTAATTCGCAAAAGATATTTTTGTCTGTAGTAAATATTTGCAATATCATTTAGCCGGCTTTCTTTTGCTGTGTCATCCAGTTTAATATAATCATGCGTTAGGCTGTTTAGTTCTTCATTTATATCACCCTCAATGGCAAGCACTTCTGCAGTAACATCAGCCAGCTGTTCTTTATTTTCAATTTCCATTAAGCGCTCATTAATATCCATCATTTCCATTAAAAAATCTGCCGGAAGCTGTGGTTTTGCACCTTCATTTACCAGGTTATGTGTCCTCAAAATGTATTCCATCACCTTATTTGGATCAGAAAGTGTCTGGTACGCTTTATTATTTAGGGTTGATAGTTCTAAAATCTCTTGCTGCTTTGCGTCATCTTCATTGGCAAAATAGTCGGGGTGATATTGTTTACTTAATGCATAGAACTGCTTTTTAAGCTTGGCAGCATCAGGGTTGAAAGTTTCGGTAATTCCGTAAAAATCAAAATAATTCATCAGGTCAAAATTACTATTTATATTGATGCAGGTACAACAACAATTAATTTTCAATCGCCTAACAAAAAATATTTATACTTGTTGACGTTTATCGAATTACTTATTAGGTATGAATTTTACTATCAATAAAAACGCCCGGATACTTATAATAGGAGATATAATGCTTGACCATTACATCTACGGTAACTGTAACAGGATATCGCCAGAAGCACCTGTGCCGGTGGTTGAGATCACACGTGAAAGTTATACATTGGGTGGTGCAGGTAATGTTCTTGAAAACCTTAATGCACTTGATTGCCATGCAGGTATAATAGCTGTTGTTGGCCATGACGACCACGCTGCAATAATTGCCGGCAAACTGATTGAATGCGGTTCAAATAGTGACGGCTTGATAAAGGACTCGTTACGTTGTACTACTGTAAAAACCAGGGTGCTATCATCTAACCACCAAATGATAAGGCTTGATAGGGAGGTAACAGAGCCGATTAGTAGAGAGGTGATAAATGAATGCTCAAAGCTGATTAACCACCACATTGAAAATTGCAATGTGGTGCTACTGTCTGATTATAACAAAGGCGTGTTAACAATTGATTTGATTGAAGAAGTTGTTGCCTTATGCAATTCTGTGGGCATAAAAACAATTGTGGACCCTAAAGGACTTGATTTTTCGAAATATCAGGGCGTAAGTATTATAAAGCCTAACAAAAAAGAAGCCTCATTAGCCACAGGTATAGTTATTAAAGATAACGAAAGCCTGGAGCGCGCCTGTATAAAAATAAAAGAAACCACAAGCTGCGAGGCTGTAGTAGTAACTATGTCTGAAGATGGCATAGCCATTTATGAAAACAACGAACTAAGTATCATTCCTACAAAAGCTATGGGTGTGGTTGATGTTACCGGCGCAGGCGATACAGTAATAGCGTCGATAGCTATTGCCCTTGCATCGGGCTATTCCCTGAAAGAAGCCTGTGATTTTGCTAACCATGCCGCCGCTATTGTGGTGAGCAAGGTAGGCAGCGCTACTGCTACCCTGCAGGAGATTAACGAGATGTTTCAGTAATAAAGTATTGTGTTATGCCTGTATTTTATGATCAGTTAAACAGGGCTGTTACTTTAACATCTATCCCCAAAAGGATAATCTCCGTTGTGCCTTCACAAACCGAGTTGCTTTTTTACCTCGGGCTTGATGCTGAAATTGCAGGTATAACCAAGTTTTGTATTCATCCACAGGAAAAAGTTAAGCAGGTTACCAAAATAGGGGGTACTAAGCAATTAAACATGCAGTTGATACATGGTTTGCAGCCTGATCTTATTATTGCCAATAAGGAAGAGAATGAACAAAGCCAGATAGAGGAGTTAATGACACGTTACCCGGTTTGGATAAGTGATATTAATGATCTTGCAACCGCAGTAGATATGATTAATAAAGTAGGTGAGATAGTAGGGAAGAATACTGAAGCGAACGAATTAAGCAGCAATATCCTTCAGCAATTCAATTTACTTAAGCCAACTGATAAAATACTGCGGGTAGCTTACTTTATATGGCGTAAACCATATATGGCTGCTGGTACAGATACATTTATAAATGCAATGCTGCAATTGTGTGGCTTTAGTAATGCATTTAATAAAGACAGGTATCCTGAGGTAACCCCCAATGATTTAATTACCGCCTCTCCTGATGTGGTGTTTCTTTCATCGGAGCCATACCCATTTGCTCAAAAACACATTGTTGAGTTTGAAAAATTATTGCCAAACACTAAAATTATATTGGTTGATGGCGAAATGTTTTCCTGGTACGGCAACCGATTACTGCATGCACCGGCTTATTTTAATGGTATTATTAGTGCTCTAAAATAAAATAACAGCTAAGTAATGAGGTAGATAACTAAAAACTTAAAATTCAATTTTAAAATTTAGCTTTTTACACTATCTTTGCCGTCTCTTAAAAACCAAATGCGGAAGTGGCGTAATTGGTAGCCGCACCAGACTTAGGATCTGGCGCCGCGAGGCGTGGGGGTTCGAGTCCCTTCTTCCGCACAGTTTAGAAAAACCCTCTTTAAAGTGATTTAGAGAGGGTTTTTTGTTTCTGAAACGATGCTTTGAGTGCAAATAAGGGATTTTTGGTGTTTGAGTTCCCATATTAAACTATTAAAAATAAGTTAATAGTTTACAAGTTTAACTCTCCATTGTAATGTGATTAATAATTTTGTTATTTTCATTTTAACGCAATTAAAAAACGGGAAGCATTGTATGCTTCCCGTTTTTTAAAAGGTAAATTAGTTGAGAAGAAATAATATTCGAACAATCAAAAAGTGTGTTGCTTTTGATTGATTTTCTGAATAAACATTAAACTACCGATTGGCCCACCATGATTTGTAAATTCGTTATGTATTAAAATGCAATTAAAATCATACAATAGCTTATTTATGGCATTTAAGTCATAAAAATTCATTTGCATAAATGGTTCTGAAAAATCCGCCTTTTTACCAAAATTCTTAAAGATCCTGTAAAATGAGGCAGCTATAGAAGATTTGCCAATTATAGGGTTAAATATATTGCGTAACTTCATTCTGTTATAATTGTCTTCATAAAAAGTAACATGAATCACAGCTATTCCGTTTTCTTCTAATGAACTTAACATACTTTTAATAATTTCAATACCTCTGCTTACAGTTATGTGTTGAAGAACAATATATGTATTAATAAAATCAAACTTATTGGAAGAAATTAATGTGTCTGAAAATGGTTTAAAATCAATATTATTAAGGCCAAAGTCTTCAGCATTCTTTGCGGCTTCTTTAAGAATACTTTCAGATATATCTATACCCATTATTTTATTTGAACGTTTTGCTAATGGTATTGTTAATCGGCCGGTTCCACAACCAAAATCAAGAGCCATTTGAGGTTTAAATTTACCGCCTATTAAAGATTCAATTATTGAAAAAACATTTTTAACATAACTTTCTCCTGAAGTGAAAAAAACATTTTTGATTTCATTGTTTAAGTTTTTGGTTTTATATTTTTCATCAACTATAACTCCATAGTAAGGATTGTCTTTGCCGAATTTTTCCCATTCTTTATCTGCTGTATACATAGGTTAGGTATTAAATTTTTTTAATAATTTATTAATTGGTTTATTAATTGGTGTATTATTGGATATTAATTGGTATTACTTTTATACCTAAATTAATGAAAATAAATATATTAGCGGTTAATGGTAATACGTATGGTACCAAATCTGTTCCCATTTCACAAAAACTTTACACATATCCCACAGGTGCTCAGGCATCATTGCCTATTTACCGGCACTAGTTAATAATTACCGTTGGCTACTTATCTGTACCACCTTTAACTGTTGTTACATTGTCTTTATCATCAGTAAATTTCTGATCCTCTGTGGCAGGCATTTATAATTCGTGCGCTAATTGCAGGCCCAGCATTCTTCCATTCAGCTGTATAAATTCTTTTTGCTCTGAGGGATAGAGTATGAATGGTTTCAGAAATTAAGTCCGTTTAAGTTTTCAAATTAAACCCAAAGCCAATAGGTGGGGATGATCTGTTGGATCGCCGGGTTTAGAATCAAGCAGGAAGCCAAGGGAAACAACAATGCCATTAACCGCATGCCAAGGAAACAACACCGGCTTTTCAAAGGCTATCAGGATACAGGAAACTGGTAGATAGCTTGTCGCTGATAAGAACATCTATCTTTGGACTGCTTGGCCTATTTTACAACCTTTACCGGCTCGTTTTTTTTGAGCTGATACTTATAAGTAATACGGACATAGCTATAACAAACCCAATTTCCTGAACCTGGCTGTTATAATTGCTTAATATTTAAATATTTTGCCATTGGCCATTACTTCCTGCGTTTTTTCATCAAATGTTGCCTTATGGCCGGTATGTGCAGCAGCATTAGTCATGATATTAGCTATTGAATGGCTGTATCCCGCTTCCACAGGTGCATTAGGCTGTTTACGGCTACGCACGCATTCCATCCAGTTACGTACGTGGTTTGATGTCAGCACATCGCCACCTGTATTGGCTGAGGCTACAACCTTTTCAGTATTTGCAATGCTAATTTCTGGCAGCAGGTTAGCCTGCATTTTCATGGCCGATGCCATTTTTTGAGTTAAACCACCCTCTGGAGATACCTTGTTTGTATTCAGGTTTAATTCACCGCCATTTGAATAGTAAATCTCTGCCGGGTGCTCATCTCCATTATGCATCCTCGAACCAAATGTAACCTGGAAACCAGTTGACAAATCATCCGAAGGACCGTAATCAAAAGCTGCTAAAATAGTATCCCAGTTTCTGCGGCCATCTTTCCACATATAAATACCGCCATTGGCAACTACGCTACGCGGATGTTTAAGGCCGGTAAACCAATGTACAGTATCAATTTGGTGGCTCATCCATTGGCCTGGCAAACCTGATGAATATGGCCAAAACAGGCGATATTCAAGATATATGCGCGGATCAAACGGTTCATACGGGCGGTTCATAATAAAGCGTTTCCAGTCGGTATCTTCTTCCTTTAAAACGCCTAAAAGTTCCGGCCGGCGCCAGCGGCCGGGCTGGTTAACATTCCATGTTAATTCAACCATAGTAATAGGGCCAAATTTGCCTGACCGGATAAAATCATTAGCGGCATGGTAATTGGCTCCGCTTCTGCGCTGTGAACCTATCTGTACTATTTTCCCCGATTCTTTAATGGCTTTAAGGGCCGCGCGGTTATCTTCCATCGTTTCCGCAAAAGGCTTTTCAACGTAGGCATCGCACCCGGCTTTTACAGCTTCAATAGCATGGCGGGCATGCTGAAAATCTGCTGTGCTGATGAATACCGCATCTATTGTTTTACTATCATATAACTCTTCGTTATTGCGGTATGCTTTAACATCGTTTTGCATCTTCTCTTTCCAGGTGGCTGCACCTTCTTCACGGCGTCTTTTCCAAATATCAGATACGCCCACTACCTCAAAATTAAGTTCCTTGCAATGGTTCATAAAGCTGGGGATATGCGAGCTTTTATGCCTGTCAGAAAATCCGACAACACCAACCCTTACCCGATCATTAGCACCGATAATGCGTTTGTAGCTTTTGGCGCTCCATGCGGTTTTAGTGAGTAATGACCCGGCACTTGCTAGTGTTGCCTGCCTGATAAAAGTACGACGTGATTCTTCCATAATGTTGTATAATTTGTTTAGGATAGTTGGTTTCGTTTATCTTAAAATTACAGCTGACACAGCCAGAGGCCACTATCATAATAATTTTGCAAAAACAGATAAATTGGTTTATAAGCCAGTAATGCTAACTGGCACAATCAAATATCGATGATTATTTATATAAAATTATTATTCTTTTTGTAAGAAGCGTATTACAATGCCTGATGATTTACTAAAAAAACGTTCGCATAGAAGAGATTAATTGTAAAAAAGACGGTTCTATAAGAATCGTCTTTTTTATTTATAACCAATTTATTATGTTTAACGGCTTAATGTAAGTAGATGCCTATCTATTTACTACAAAACATAAACCTATAAAAGCTGTTAAATTTTATCTTCATACTATAACCAATTACCTACATGAAAAACCTATCTAAAAAGCTGCTTATTCTTTTTTTTATTGTCAGCTGCATCCAATCATGGGCGCAAGACAAGTTATCGTCTTATCCGTTAATCACCCATAATACTTACTTCAGTATATGGTCAAACAGCGACAAGCTGAACGAATCTGTCACTACGCACTGGACAGGTAAGGAGCAATCGCTTGTAGGCATTATTAAGGTTGATGACAAGTTTTACCGCTTTATGGGGCAATCCTCAAAACAATACAACACAATTGTTGCTACTGGCGATGAAAGGTCTGAGAATGTTAAATATCAAATGGAAGGTACAGCACCCGACAATTGGGAAAAACCATCCTTCAATGATCAGGACTGGAAAACTGGCTTAACCCCATTTGGCGACAATCGTAGCAAGACTGGAACCAATTGGACAGGCAAAGATATTTGGATCAGAAAAAAATTCAACCTTACCAGAATTCCTACAGGCCGTATTATGCTCAAACTTTTTCATGATGATGGTGCCGAGGTTTACCTGAATGGGCAAAGTATTATTAAAAAAAGTGGTGCCAATGGCGATTACGAGATGATTGAACTATCTGACGATGCCAAATCAAAATTAATTACCGGTGAAAACCTGTTGGCTATCCATTGCAATAATACCGGCGGTGGTACCTGGATAGATGCAGGTTTATCTGAAGAAAAAGTAAACAATACCGATAGCGAAATAAAATTAGCCAAACAAACCGATGTAAAAGTTACCGCAACACAAACTATATATCAGTTTAAATGCGCCGGTCTTAATTTGGATGTCACCTTTACTTCACCGCTTATATTAAATAATTTGGCTATGCTATCGTCGCCGGTATCATATATTACCTATAATGTAATAGCTAATGATGGCAAAAAACATTCGGTGAGTATTTATCAAGGTGTATCTACAAATGTTGCGGTAGACCAGCCAAATCAGGAAGTTAATGTTTTGGCGTATGCTAAAAATGGCTTGCAAATTTTAAAAGCCGGTACGGTTGAGCAGCCCATATTGCAAAAGAAAGGTGATAACGTAAGAATAGACTGGGGATATATGTATGTAGCCGCCAACGGTGCAAAGCAATATACCACTACTCAGGATAATGCCATAAACTCATTCTACGGGTCAAGCAAGCAACAGCCTGCATTACTTACCACAGGTAAGAAACTGGCGCTTAATACTGTATTTAATTTAGGTGAGGTGGGCAGCAATGTGGTTAATAAATACATGCTTTTAGGATATGACGATATTTATTCGGTGCAATACTTTAAAGCCAACTTAAGGCCTTGGTGGCGCAACCAACCGGGTGCTACAATGGATGGCGTTTTAGCTAAAGCTGCAAGTAACTATGCGACCACAATGGCACTCTGCAATAAAACAGATGTACAGATATATAATGATGCAAATAAGGCAGGCGGCAAAGAGTATGCAAAGCTATGCGCTATGGCTTATAGGCAAAGCATATCAGCACATCAGTTAGTAAAAAGTCCTCAAGGCGATCTGCTATTCTTGTCAAAAGAAAACTTTAGCAATGGCTCTATCAATACGGTTGATGTAACGTATCCGTCTGCACCATTGTACCTGCTATATAATCCGGCTTTAATGAAAGGGATGCTTAACGGGATATTTTACTACAGCGAAAGTGGTAAATGGAAAAAGCCTTTTGCGGCGCATGATTTGGGTACTTATCCGTTGGCTAATGGTCAAACGTACGGAGAGGATATGCCGGTAGAAGAATCAGGTAACATGATCATCCTTACGGCAGCAATTACAGCAGCAGAAAAAAATCCAGCGTATGCCAAAAAGCATTGGGAAACTTTAACCGTATGGACTAACTACCTGGCTCAAGCTGGTTTCGACCCTGAGAATCAATTATGTACCGATGATTTTGCAGGGCATTTGGCTCATAACATAAACCTATCTGTAAAAGCAATAGTAGCTATTGGTGCCTATGCAAAAATGGCCGGTATGCTTGGCGAAAAAGCCACAGCAGCAAAATACAGTAAGCTGGCCAAAGAACTTGCAGCAAAATGGATAGACAAAGCCGATGCCGGTGACCACTACGCCCTTGTATTTGATAATAAAAACACCTGGAGTCAAAAATATAATATGGTTTGGGACAAAGTTTTAAAACTGAATCTGTTCCCGCAAAGCGTTTATAATAAAGAGATTAAATACTATTTAACTAAACAAAACAAATATGGCTTACCATTAGATAGCCGTAAAACCTATACAAAATCCGATTGGATAGTATGGACAGCAACAATGGCTGCAAACCCGGCTGATTTTAAAGCTCTGGTAGACCCTATTTATAAATATGCTACAGAAACACCATCACGTGTCCCAATAAGCGACTGGCATGAAACTACCGACGGTAAAATGGTCGGTTTCCAGGCACGTAGCGTGGTGGGTGGTTATTTTATGAAGGTTTTATCTGTTAAGGCGGCAAATTCCGCTATTAAAAAGTAGAATTTTATACAAATTAAATATTAAGCGTTATTGGTTAGCCGCCGATAACGCTTTTTTGTTAAGCTATTTTTTAGCATTTAAATGGATTTAGATTACACCATAATAAAATCCTTTCCATAGTTTTAGCACATGAAAACATTAGGCTTAATAGGCGGTACAAGCTGGGTATCAACAATAGATTATTACCGGTTCATTAACCAGGGGATAAATGACAAGCTTGGTGGTTTAAATGCTGCAAGGTTGCTGTTACATTCCTTTAATTATGCGGATATTGCTAATAACCACGCTGCTAATAATTGGGTTAAAACAACCGAAATGATTGTAGAAGCTGGGATAGGGCTACGCAATAGCGGTGCTGATGCTATAATTTTGTGTGCTAATACCCTCCATTTAGTTGCCGATGAGGTTGAGCAAAAAATAGGTTTGCCTGTAATAAATATAGCAACTGCTACTGCGGCTGTTATTAAAAAGTATAAAATTACAAAGGTTGCTTTACTGGGAACAAAATTCACTATGGAACACACTTTTTTCACCGATAAGTTAGCAGCAGCTGGTATAGATGCTTTGATACCCAGTGAAGATGACAGGAAATTTATTCATACAACCCTTACTGATGAACTTGGAAAAGGGATTTTACTCCCTGAAACTAAAGCAAGATACCTGCAAATAATTGAAAATTTGAAACAGCGTGGTGCCGAAGGTGTTATATTAGGCTGTACAGAAATACCACTATTAATTAAGCCTGATGATACCGATATCATACAGTTTGACACTACCCAAATCCATTCGGCAGCGGCAGTAGAGTTTGCAATAGGGTAAAAGTTTCTATAATTATAAAATTTGCATACTTTTAAACTGCAATGCAAGCAAAAAATAATAAGAGAACAATCCGTGCCTGGGCCATGTTTGACTGGGCAAATTCGGCATATAACCTGGTCATTACATCAACCATTTTCCCGGCGTATTATGTAGCTATTACTACTAATGCTGATAATGGCAACCGTGTAAATTTCTTCGGGCATAATTTTGTGAATACGGCTTTGTCTGATTATGCTTTAGCTGTGGCTTACCTAACAATGGCGCTATTATTGCCTATATTAAGCTCTATAGCAGATTATCGCGGCAACAAGAAGGTGTTTATGCAATTCTTTACATTGCTTGGCTCAGCGGCTTGCTGTGGCTTATTCTTTTTTGATAGCAGCCATTTAGAGATCGGTATTATCTGCTTTGCTTTAGCAGCAATAGGTTACAGCGGAGGCTTTGTTTTCTACAATTCTTACCTGCCTGAGATAGCCACTTTAGACATGCAGGATAAAGTGAGCGCCAAAGGTTTTACATATGGCTACATTGGCAGCGTATTACTACAGTTGATATGTTTTGCGTTTGTGTTATCGCCGGCTACTTTTGGTATTACTGATAAGGCTTTGCCTGCACAAATATCATTTCTACTGGTAGGTATTTGGTGGATTGGTTTTGCGCTAATACCGTTCAGTATATTACCTAAGGGAAGTCCTAATGCGCAAACACATCAGCATAACATAATTAAGGGAGGCTTTATTGAGTTGGGTAAAGTTTGGGTAAAAGTAAAGTCGATGCCGTTATTAAAACGTTATCTGCCGGCATTTTTCTTTTACTCAATGGGTGTGCAAACTATTATGCTGGTTGCCACAGGCTTTGCGGCAAAGGAGTTAAAGATGCCTACATCTGCGCTGATCACTATTATCCTTATTATACAAATAGTAGCTATTATTGGTGCTACACTAATGTCGCGCTTGTCTGATAAATTTGGTAACATCAAGGTACTGGTATTAGTAGTTTTAATATGGGTAGGGGTTTGTATCGCTGCCTATTTTATTACAACCGCCACCCAGTTTTATATTTTAGCTGTAATTGTTGGCCTGGTAATGGGAGGGATCCAGTCGCTTTCAAGATCTACTTATTCAAAATACTTGCCTCAGGATACAACTGATACCGCATCGTTTTTCAGCTTTTATGATGTAACGGAAAAACTGGCTATAGTAGGAGGATTGTTTAGTTTTGGATTTATAGAAGAAATAACCGGAAGCATGCGTAATTCTACACTCGTTTTATGCGGATTCTTCATTATTGGATTGATCCTGCTGCTTTCTTTATTAAGAAGAGAGCAGAAAGTTCAGAAAATTTCTGAATTTAGCGTCGTTTAATTTTTACAATGACAATTGAGCTATTTATCCCCTGTTTTATAGATCAGCTATATCCTGATACTGCTTTTAATACTGTTAAAGTACTGGAAAAAGCGGGTTGTGTAGTTAAATATAACCCTGAGCAAACCTGCTGTGGTCAGCCTGCTTTTAACGCCGGTTTTTGGGATGACGCCAAGGCTGTTGGCAGTAAATTCCTGAATGATTTTCATGAGGATAGTATAATTGTTTCCCCATCGGCCTCGTGTACAGGTATGGTGCGTAATTATTATAACGACCTTTTCACCAATACCACATCGCATAATAAATGCCGCAATATTCAAAGCAATATATACGAGTTAAGCGACTTTTTGGTGAACATACTACAGTTTGACTATTTTGGTGCTGAGCTGGAAGGACGTGCTGTTTACCATGATAGTTGTAGCGGATTGCGTGAATGCAAGATCAAAAACGAGCCACGTCAATTACTATCAAAAGTATTAGGGTTGGAATTAGTAGACCTGAAGGATAATGAAACCTGTTGTGGATTTGGCGGCACCTTTGCTGTTAAATTTGATGCGATATCGAGCGCAATGGCCCAACAAAAAGTTGATAATGCACTGGCTGTTAATGCAGAATACATTATTTCAACCGATGCATCATGTTTGCTGCACTTACAGGGATATATAGATAAAAATAACCTGCCCATTAAAACCATCCACATTGCTGATGTATTGGCAAGCGGATGGGGGAATGTTTAGTAGAGACGCGATGTTTTGTATCCTTTATAACTCGTAAACCACATCTTTTTCAGGGATAGTAACCTTGTATCCGTCCTGCTCTAATGTATCGGCCAATGCCTGCATGCTAACTTCTTCACCATGCACCAAAAAGACACCTTTAAGCGATTTACTATCCTGCGACTTAATGTTAGCCACCAAATCATCATGATCGCCGTGAGCGCTTAAAACATCAGTTTTTTTGATGGTGGCATAAACGGCCAGGTCGCGATCTTTTATATGAACTATTGGATCGCCGCGCAGCAGGCGGTAACCTAAGGTGCCTTTAGCACAATAGCCTATGAACAAGATGGTGCAGTAATAATTTTGAATATTATAGAAAAGATGGTCTTGTATACGGCCACCTTCCAGCAT
Source organism: Mucilaginibacter sp. (assembly GCA_028288315.1). Lineage (GTDB taxonomy): Bacteria > Bacteroidota > Bacteroidia > Sphingobacteriales > Sphingobacteriaceae > Mucilaginibacter. The sequence continues at coordinate 3,870 of JAQBNY010000240.1, read as the reverse complement.
ACCTGCCGATGATATGATGATACAGGGTTCGTAATAGTTAGATACCTGCCTGCTATCCTTTAAGGTTTCAACATAAGTAAGGTTATCGAATTCAAATTCATCACCTTTTTTATTGTAGAATTCCTGTGCTTCGGGGTTTACAAGGCTGTGATGCTTTCGGTATAAACTTGTAGCCATTGATGCCATTGGGCTATCAACAAATACGGCTACTTTAGGTAGCAGACCACTGCTAAATATCTTATTCAAAGCAAAAACCAGCGATTGCGTACGGCCAATACTAAACGCGGGTATAATTAACCGGCCTTGTTCCTTAATACACACCTTCTCAATTATCTCTACGAAGGTTTCCTCAACAGACTTATCCTTAGTATGGTTACGACCACCGTAGGTAGATTCTGAAACAATATAATCAACAGGAGGGAAGGCTTCAGGATCATTTAACACCGGATAGTTTTTGCGGCCAATATCGCCGGTAAAGGCAATGGACTTTTCTATTCCTTCATCATTTATTTTTAATACCGCCGCTGCAGCACCCAATAAATGACCGGTTTGTATAAAGGTAAGTTCAATATCGCCGGTAATACGGAAGGGTTTGTTAAAGCCAATAGTTACAAAACGCTCAACAGTATCCATCACATGTTTTTGCAAATATAATGGCTGTGGACCGCTACTTTTTTGGTGCTTGTTTCTGCGGTTTCTATGACTTTTTTGAGATTTCTGCAAAAAGATATTTACCGAATCCAACAATAACAATTCTGTAAGGTCGGCAGTGGGAGGAGTGCATAATATCTGGCCGTTAAAGCCCATGCGTACTAGTGTAGGCAAATTGCCTGAATGATCAATGTGAGCATGTGTAAGTATCACTACATCAATATCTTCGGGCTTAAAGTTAAAGTTTTCATTTACTTGTATATTGTGGTCTTTTTCGTAATCGAGTCCGCAATCAATCAGTATTTTATATTGGCCAATTTCCAGCAAGTGCATGCTGCCGGTTACCTGCCGGGCCGCTCCGTGTATAGATAATTTCATGTAATTAGTTCAAAAAAAGATACGGATTTATGACGTTTTTATGCAATTATTTGCTCTTTTACGTCGGTATTTTACAAAAAGATGTAGTCCGTTTAATGACAGTTAAGATATATAAATTTATTGAACTTCGTATTGTAACTGGCTCAGGTATCTGTACAGCCCTTGCTCGTTTGCTATTAATTCCTGGTGGTTACCGGTTTCAATTATCACACCTTTTTCCAGCACAATTATTTTATCAGCTTCGCGGATGGTAGATAGGCGGTGAGCAATAATTACCGATGTACGGCCTTTCATCAAAACCTCCAATGCTTCCTGTACCAAACGTTCAGATTCTGAATCAAGCGAAGAGGTAGCCTCATCTAATATCAGTATGGCCGGATTTTTCAGCAATGCCCTTGCAATGGCAATTCGCTGCCTTTGTCCACCGGATAGTTTTACACCACGCTCACCAACAACCGTATCATAGCCCTCAGGGAACGATGTGATAAACTGGTCGGCATTGGCTTTTTTAGCGGCTTGTATAATTTCTTCTTTTGATGCATCCAGTTTACCGTATGCAATATTCTCTAAAATAGTACCGCCAAACAGCAATACATCCTGCGGAACAATGGCTACCTGGTTACGGATATCCGTAAGGGCATATTCGTCTGCATCTTTGCCGTCAAACTGTATGGTGCCGCTTTGCGGGTGATAGAACTGCAATATCAGTGCGGCCATAGTTGATTTACCTGAACCGCTTGGCCCTACAATGGCTATGCGCTGCCCGGCATCGGCACTAAAAGATATATCTTTAAGAACCGTTAACTCTGATCGTGAAGGGTAAGCAAATACCACGTTGTTAAACGACAAGTTGCCTTTAATTTTTTGTTTGATCAGGTTCTCGCTTGCATTTATAGATACGTCTTCGCCTTTTTCATCCAGTATTTCCAATACACGCTCACTGGCGCCAACGGCCTTTTGCATGTTGGCATATAACTCTGGGAAGCTACCCATTGCAGCACCCACAAATATAGAGTAGAGTATAAAAGTTGTTAAACTACCAACTGAAAGTTCATGGTGACTTACCAATACCGAACCGTACCAAATAACGCCTACTATAGCCCCAAATAAACAAAATACAATGAAGGAAGCGAATAACCCACGAAACTTTGCGCCTTTAACCGCTATTTTTACTACCTCGCGCAGGTTTTTATCGTATCGGCCGGCTTCAAAAGCTTCATTTACAAATGCTTTAACATTAGCAATGCCTTGCAGGGTTTCTTCAATAATAGTATTGGAGTCGGCCAGTTTATCTTGTGCCTGTCTTGATAGCTTGCGGATGAATTTTCCAAACACTACAGCTACCACAATCAGTACCGGCAGCATTAGCAATAAAGCCAGCGTTAGTTTAAAAGATACAATGGTAAGAAAAGTTATACCGCCAACCAGCAGTACCATTTGCCTTATCATTTCGGCAAAAGTGGTGGTCATGGTATCCTGTATCTGAGACAGATCGGCAGATATGCGGCTATTGAGCTCGCCAACCCTGCGATTAGCAAAAAAGTTCATGGGTAGGGTAACCAGCTTAAAATAAGTATCGCGCCTTATATCGGCCAGTGCCCGTTCACTTACCTGTACAAACCACACTACTCTGAAAAAGGATATTATAGCCTGCACAAACAGTACTGTAAATGCCAGCGTACCTATTGCGTTAATAGTAGGCGGCAAAAAAGAATACTTTTGCTTGCCCTGCGCGGCATCTATCAGCGCCCCTAAAAATGATGGGAACGCCAAGCCTGTTAAGCTGGAAAGAAATAAAAATACGATTGCAGCTGTAAATTTTCCGCGATGAGGTTTTAAGTAGGAAATAAGCCTGGCTATGCGTCTTAAACTATCCAGGTTTATTTTTGCTTTTGGTAATTCCGCCTCTGCTTTACTGCCACTATTAAGTCGTCCTCGTGCCATTTATAAATTATATATTATCAACCTGCAAAACTAAGGGTTTAATTGTTGTGTTTGGGTTGAAGTGAATAAAATTGACGAAAGTATGAATTGGAATTCGAGCAAAGAGACAATAATGTTTAATTTTCTTTGCGCCTTAGCATCTTTCAAGAAAGTTCTATTGAAAATCAATTATAACACTATCGCCCAAATTTAAGCCTAATAAACCGCTTGCATTGCCTTTGTTAATGGCTATTTCCAAATGGTCGCTTATGCCAAACAAACAAAGCTTTTCGCCCTCAGGTACTTCGTTATAATGCCAGCTTAATTGAGTGATGGTTTCGTTACGTTTAAAGTAAAGTATAAAACGGCGGCCTTGTTGTACGCGGTTAAAAAATTCTTTAGTTACGTTGGTAATTACATTTTGGAAGGAGTCGATATATATCACGGCACCTTTAATAAGGTTTTTCTCAATTACCGGTTGGAGGGTCATTTTGTTCTCAACACTGGTTACTGGCAGGCCTATTTTGGCAAGTGTACCACCGTTCGCTAAATGGCAGGCAGCTTTAACAAAAATATCTGCCAGCGGGAAGTGTAAAAACTTCAAATCCTGCATAATATTTATTTCCACAATCTCATCAGGCTCCTCGTCAAACATCAACGAAAATATGCCGTTATCAGCCCCAACAAAGTAGTGGTTTTTATATCTTACAGCCAGATAACGGGTATACGTATTATACACAGTATCAATACCTATAAGGTGAACTGTATCTTCAGGAAAGTAGTAAAAACTGTTCTTTAAAATAAACGCTGCCTGCTGCACATTAAAGGGTGCAACATTGTTAGTAATATCAACAATATTTACTGTTGGCAGTAATTTATAAATACTACCTTTAAGGGCAGCCTGATAAATATCTTTAT
>JAQBNY010000212.1 GCA_028288315.1 Mucilaginibacter sp. | reverse complement strand
AACAAAAAAATTGAAGATATACAGCATCATAATTTATTTTTTGATGAGGATTTTGAGCTGCATGCGAAAGAGATATATAAAGACCCAAAATGGCCGAGTAAACCGCTTTTTTATGTATGCTGTACCTCTAAAACAGACCCGAATGCCGCACCAGAGGGAGGTGAGAACTTATTCTTTTTAATGCCGATTGCCCCCGGATTAAATGATGACGATGCTACCCGCGAAAAATATTTTGATATGATGATGAACCGGTTTGAGGGCATCACAGGACAAAGCATCAGGGAATCAATAGTAGTGAAACGCAGCTATGCACTTAAGGACTTTAAGGCCGATTATCACTCCTTTAAAGGTAATGCCTACGGACTGGCTAACACCCTTGCCCAAACCGCTTTTTTTAAACCAAGCATGAGAGCAAAACACATACAAAATTTATTATTTACCGGTCAGCTAACCGTTCCTGGTCCGGGGGTTCCCCCTGCATTGATATCCGGGCAGATTGCTGCAACGGAAGCTATGAAGATGTTAAGTGTTTAGGCGGCCGGAGGCCTTATAATATAACACACTCGGCAGGAGCCGAGCGTGTGCATTTAGATAGTTACACTAAGTATTCAAACAAAGTTTGGTCCCTGTTTAGTTCAATTACTTCAAAACGATGCTCTTCCATACGCTGCAATAAAGCAGGATAGTCCTCTGCGTTTTTTAGTTCGATACCTACCAATGCAGGGCCGTTCTCTTTTGAATTTTTCTTGATGAACTCAAAACGGGTAATATCATCGCCAGGGCCTAATACATTATTCACAAACAGCTTTAAAGCACCCGGGCGTTGCGGAAAACGTACAATGAAGTAATGCTTTAATCCTTCATATAAAAGAGATTTCTCTTTTATCTCCTGCATGCGGTCAATATCATTATTACCGCCACTTATAACGCAAACTACTTTTTTGCCTTTTATTTGCTCACGACAAGCATCCAACGCGGTAACGGATAATGCACCTGCGGGCTCAACAACAATGGCATCTTCATTATATAGTTTTAAGATGGTGGTACAAACTTTCCCCTCAGGAACGGTAAGCATATCATCCAAAACATCTTTACATATTGAAAATGTTTTCTCGCCTACACGTTTAACCGCCGCACCATCAACAAAGCGATCTATCTGGTCTAAAGTTACTGGCTCACCTTTTTTAAGAGCGGTTACCATAGATGGCGCGCCATCAGGCTCAACGCCTATCAGCAAAATTTCCGGATTATTCTGTCTAAGAAAAGTGCCTGTACCCGCAGCTAAACCACCACCACCAACAGGCATAATAACCACTTCAACGTCCTTAAGGTCGTTCAATATCTCAACACCAACAGTTCCCTGCCCCTCTATGATCTGTTCATTATCAAACGGAGGAATAAAGGTCATGCCATGAGCTTGGGTATAAATTAACGCTTCGCGCAGGCAGTCATCAAAAGTATCGCCGGTTAGCACCAGCTCTACATTACCATTGCCAAACATTTCTGTTTGCTTAACTTTTTGTTTTGGGGTTATCTCGGGCATAAAGATTACGCCTTTGGTACCCAGTTTTTTGCACGAAAAAGCTACACCCTGCGCATGGTTACCCGCACTGGCACACACCACTCCACGACTTAACTGCTCGGCATTTAGCCTGCATATCATATTATAGGCCCCTCTTAGTTTATAAGAGCGTACTATCTGCAGGTCCTCACGTTTTAAGTATATCTCGCATTCATATTTTTCAGACAGGCGGTCGTTATACTCCAGGGGAGTATGTCTCACCACATCTTTTAACCTTGCGTAGGCCCCATCAAAATCCAAATGCACTTGTGCTGCTGTATCCATTACTTAGTTTTTACCAGCCTGTAAGCCACTAAGCTTAATAGGTCATCGTCATTTATATCCAGCTTGCTATCGGCAAGCGTTAAAAAGCGTTTATATACCTCTAAAAGCTCTTCTTTATCCAAAGTGTGTCCAAGTCGCTCTAAATGAAATTTAAGCGCGTGGCGACCGCTGCGTGCGGTTAAAACAATACTGGCGCTTGGGAAGCCTACATCCTCGGGGCGAATGATCTCATAGTTCTCACGGCTCTTTAAAAAACCATCCTGGTGAATTCCTGAACTATGCGCAAAGGCATTGCTGCCAACAATAGCTTTGTTAGGCTGCACCGGCATACGCATCTGACTGCTTATCATGCGGCTCATTTCGTAAAAATTCTTGCTGTTAACTTTAGTATGCAGGCCAAGTACCGAATGTGTTTTCAGCACCATCACCACTTCTTCAATAGAAGTGTTACCTGCACGTTCGCCAATACCGTTAATGGTACCCTCTATCTGTCGGGCGCCGTTCTGCAAACCTGCAATTGAATTAGCCGTAGCCAGACCCAGATCGTTATGACAATGAACCGAGATTATAGCCTTGTCAATATTCTTAACGTTTTCTTTCAGGAACTTGATCTTGCTACCATATTGGTCGGGCAGGCAATAACCGTTAGTATCTGGTATGTTTACCACTGTGGCGCCGGCAGCAATAACCGCCTCTACCATTTTAGCAAGGTATTCAATATCAGCACGGCCGGCATCTTCGGCGTAAAATTCAATATCCTCAACAGATTTCTTTGCGTATTTCACGGCTTCAACCGCACGTTCCAAAATCTCTTCGCGTGTGCTATTGAATTTTAGCTTAATGTGGGTATCTGACGCGCCAATGCCGGTATGTATACGAGGGCGTTTTGCATATTGCAACGATTCTACAGCCACATCAATATCGTTTTTGTTGGCACGAGTAAGCGCGCAAACAACAGGCTCTTTTACCGCTTTTGATATTTCAACAACGCTGTTAAAATCTCCCGGACTTGATACCGGGAACCCTGCCTCAATAATATCCACGCCCAGCGCTTCCAGCTCGCGGGCTATCTCGATCTTTTCGGGGGTTGTCAGCTGGCATCCCGGTACCTGCTCGCCATCGCGAAGCGTGGTATCAAAAACATAAACGCGGTTAGGGTCGTGTAACATAATTTTTCTTTTTTAATAGTTTGGTTTCTGTTTTGGGGTTTGTGGTTTTCTGTTAGCCATTAGGTATCATTCTATTGGCCATCGGTAACTCAATTCTCCTTTACAGCTATAAATCTTAATCTTTTATAATCGGCATACCATTGCCCATTCTCGTTATATTCGGGTTCAAGCAATGCAGTAACTTCTGCCATTATTTGCTCTTTTTCTTCCTTCGGTACTCCTATCAGGTATAAGGGGGCAAACATAGTTATCCATTTAGCTACCCCCTCATCGCCATCTTGCAGTGGCGTTTTGCGATCAAAATGCGTCGCCATGGTTACCCTAAAGCCATGCTTCTCTAACCGGCTTGCATATTCGCCCAGTGACGGGAAATACCATACCTGCGTTTTTGCCTGTTCATGATACCCATGTTGTTTAAGCACTTGCTTGGTTGCAGCTATTAATTTGGCAACATTGCCCTTACCACCCATTTCGGCAACAAAACGGCCGCCGGGTTTAAGGCTTTTGTAAACGCTTTCCATCATGCCATCCTGGTTTTTTACCCAGTGTAAGGCAGCGTTAGAAAAAACAGCATCATACTTGCCTGCTTCATCAAAATTGGCAGCATCGGCTACCTCAAAGTTAACGCCCGGGTAACTCACTTTTGCTTGCGCTATCATGTTAGCAGAGTAATCAGTACCCTTTACAATGGCGCCCGCATTTTGAATTTGCTGCGTTAAATAACCAGTACCGCAACCAATATCAAGAATATGCTCACCGGGTTTAGCATCCAGTACCTCCAGCACATTCTCACCAAACTGGTAAACAAATGCATGCTTCTGGTCATATAATTCAGCGTTCCATTTCATTATTTTTGTAGCTTAAAGCTCAAAGCACAAGGCATAAAGCTTTTTGTTATTGTAATCATCTTAAGGCTTTTTGCTTTAAGCCTTAAGCTTTTAGCTTAAATACTCAAGCACTTTTTGCCCCATGGCTTTTGTGCCTAAAATTTTACTTTTATCTGTGGTGGCATCGGCTATATCGCCTGTGCGATAACCGTTCTTAAGTGTTTTATCTATAGCTGATGTTATCTTTTTAGCTTCATCTTTTAATCCGAAACTAATCTCCAGCATCAGGGCAACTGATAGAATAGAAGCCAGCGGATTAGCTTTATCCTGTCCGGCAATGTCATGTGCTGAACCATGTATAGGCTCAAAAAAGCCGGTACCATCACCAATTGATGCTGATGCCAGCATGCCCATTGAACCTGCTATTTGTGATGCCTCATCTGTTAAAATATCACCAAAAAGGTTAGCGGTTAATACCACATCAAACTTTTTAGGGTTCTTTACCAATTGCATGGCAGCATTATCAATAAACATGTGCTCGGTTTCTACATCCGGGTATTCTTTAGCCAGCTCCTGTACTACCTCGCGCCACAGGCGTGATGATTCAAGCACGTTGGCTTTATCTACAGAGCATAATTTTTTGCTGCGGACACGTGCCGCTTCAAATGCTTTCCTGGCAATGCGCTCTACTTCGTAACGATGATAGATCATCAGGTCGGATGCTGTTTGGCGGTCCTCACTGCGTTTCTTTTCGCCGAAATAAACATCACCTGTCAACTCACGGAAAAACAGTATATCAGTACCTTTTAATATCTCCGGCTTTAAGCTAGATGCATCAAGCAGCTCATCAAATAACATAATAGGACGCAGGTTGGCATACAAGCCTAGTTCCTTACGTATTTTTAGTAAACCTTGCTCAGGGCGTACCTTTGCTGATGGATCATTATCATATTTAGCATGACCCACTGCGCCAAACAATATGGCATCGCTGGTTTTTGCTTTGTTAAGCGTTTCATCAGGCAGTGGATTGCCTGTAGCCTCAATAGCCACATGGCCCATTAAAGCCTCGTCATAAGTGAATTGATGGCCAAATTGACCAGCAATTTTTTCCAAAACTGCCTTTCCCCAGGTTGTTACTTCCGGGCCAATGCCATCACCGGGTATTACTAATATGTGTTTTTTAACTCCCATTGTTTTTATTCGTTAGTCCCGCGCACTTCCTTTAATTTCATTATCATCAATTGCGCGTCACTTTGTATCCATTCATTATATTCGGCTATTGCTTTTAGCCGGTCGTTATCGTTTAAATATCCTTCTTCAACCATTTGGGTTGATTGTGCCACCTTGGCCCAAATTCCAATCTTCGACAGGAAATTATCCTCGCCTTTTTTATAAACCTCATTTGCCTCTAACACCTCTATGTTGCAAAGGCCAGCTTGTTTAAAATATTCAGGCAGGTTCTCGGCTATATGATTGTTCATATGTGCATCAGCACGCCATCTTAAAAAAGTAGCATAAAACCGGCACATACTTGCCGGGGGCTGAGGTTGCCATTCCAATGCCTCATGGTTATAATCCAGTATGGATAATATTCCACCCGGCTTTAGCATTGATTTTAACCTTTTTATCGCCTCCTGCGGATTATTGAGCCATTGTAAAACCCTCGCGGCTACAATCAAATCAAACTTTTTCATCGGATTGTACACAAACAAATCGGCATGTATTAACTCAAGATTTTCTACATCCGCATAAGTCTCTTTACCGCTTTGGATAAAGTATGCTGTGTTATCAATCCCGGTTACGTACCCTGTTTCGCCAACCTTTAAGGCTATATCTTTTGAGATGGCACCAGTGCCGCAACCTACATCCAACACGCTCCAGCCTTTCTGCAGCAGGGGAGATAGAGTTGCATAATCGGCTGCTAAACTACGTTCATCAAATAGTTTAGCCGTTCCCTGGCCTTCTCTTTTTATATCCTTTTGGCTCATTTGTTAATGGTTAATTAGTTTGCCGGGCCTTTAAGCTTTTATTCCTTACTTCCCTCAAACTCCTCAACCAGTTCCTTTTTGCTCAAAATATAGTCTATATCATCATAACCATTAGTCATACAGGCTTTTTTGTAGGGGTTAACTTCAAAGCTTTCCTGCTCACCGGTAGCTACAATCTTTATAAACTGATCTACCAGGTTCACTTCAATCACCGCATTCGGATCGGCATGAATGGCATCAAACAGTTTCTTTAAAAAATCATCACTCACCTGTACCGGCAATAGGCCATTATTTAAGGCATTACCTTTAAAAATATCGGCGAAAAAGCTGCTTACTACAGCATCAAAACCGTAATCGGCCAGTGCCCAGGCAGCGTGCTCACGGCTGCTGCCACAACCAAAGTTTTTACCAGCTACCAGTATTTTACCACTGTAAATTGGATCATTCAGTATAAAATCCTGTTTGGGGTTACCGTCGTTATCAAAACGCCAGTCGCGGAACAGGTTATTGCCAAAGCCCTCGCGGGTGGTGGCCTTTAAAAACCTTGCAGGAATGATCTGGTCCGTATCAATGTTCTCGATAGGCAGCGGTACCGCACTGGTTTGTATATGTTTAAATATTTTAGTTGCCATAGTTTCTACTTTATGTCATTGCGAGCGATAGCGCGGCAATCTCTTTAGCTTTGCATGAACGATATGCATGCCCGGAGATTGCTTCGTCGTTCTCCTTGCAATAACACAATTTAATTTACCAATTCCTCTTTAGACAAAAAATCTCTTATATCAGTAACCACACCCGTAATTGCTGATGCCGCCGCTGTTAGCGGGCTTGCCAGAAACGTACGGGAGTTTGGTCCCTGCCTGCCTTCAAAGTTTCTGTTTGAGGTAGATACACAATATTTTCCTGCCGGAATTTTGTCCTCATTCATACCTAAACATGCGCTGCAACCAGGTTCGCGTAACGGGAAACCTGCTGCATCAAAAATCTTATCCAGCCCTTCGCGGATGGCTTGCTGTTGTACTTGTTTTGAACCGGGAACAACCCAAACAGTAACATTATCTGCCTTGTGTTTGCCTTTTACAAACTCGGCCACCTGTCGCAAATCCTCAATGCGGGAATTGGTACAGCTGCCTATGAAAACATAATCAATAGGTTTACCTAATAATTGCTCATCATCATGTAAACCCATGTAATCAAGGGCTTTTTTGTATGATCCTTGTTCTTTTTGCTCAAAAGAAGCAGTTTGTGGAACGTGTTGTGTAACACCAATACCCATCCCCGGATTTGTTCCGTAGGTGATCATTGGCTCAATATCTTCGGCTTTAAAGCTTAAAACAGAATCAAACTTAGCATCTTCATCAGAATACAAAGTTTGCCAGTAAGCTACTGCCTTATCCCATTCTTCGCCTTTAGGGGCAAATTCACGGCCTTTTACGTATTCAATAGTAGTTTCATCAGGCGCAATTAAACCACAGCGCGCACCCATTTCTATGCTCATGTTACAAATGGTCATACGGCCCTCCATACTTAACGAGCGGATGGTGTCACCAGCGTATTCTACAGCATAACCTGTACCGCCGGCAGCACTGATCTGTGAAATAATATAAAGGATAATATCTTTAGCGCCTACGCCTTTGTGCAACTTGCCGTTAACTTCAATTTTCATGCGCTTAGGGCGCTGTTGAAGTAAGCACTGCGTAGCCATTACCTGCTCTACCTGTGATGTGCCTATACCAAAAGCTATGGCACCAAAAGCGCCATGAGTTGAAGTATGACTATCGCCGCAAACATAAGTACCACCCGGACGGGTAATGCCCAGTTCGGGCCCTATAACATGCACAATACCCTGGAAAGAATGCCCTAAACCGTAAAGCTCGATGCCGAACTCTGCGCAGTTTTTAGTGAGCATATCAACCTGGTAGCGGGAAAGTTCTTCTTTAATGGGTAGGTGCTGGTTCCATGTAGGAACGTTATGATCGGCCGTGGCAACAGTCTGTTTTGGCCTGAAAACCGGTAAACCTCTTGCGCGCAAACCATCAAATGCCTGCGGACTGGTTACCTCGTGTATGAAATGTGTATCGATGTATAAAATATCAGGGAACCCTTCGTTGCTACTGACGACGTGTGCATCCCAAATCTTATCGAATAATGTCTGTCCCATTGTATTAGTTTTTCTTTAGTAACGTCATTGCGGAGGCACGAAGCAATCCCCGATTTGCAGATCCGCTCTGTACAGTTAGGGATTGCTTCGTGCCTCGCAATGACGCGTGGTAAGTGTATTTAAAGACCTTTCGGCTTCAAATTTCCTTATGCTTCTACAGCCTGATTTTCTGGCCTTAAGCTACGGACAGTTTTACCTGCCTGCCATAATTCGCTATCGCGTAGTTCTTTTAATTCTGCGTCTAATTTCTCGCGGTAATCAGCCTTGCTATTTGAGTCAATTGATTTTTGTGACTCAACACCTGTTGCAACGCTTTTGTATAATTCTTCAAATACTGGTTTAGTAGCATCGCGGAATTTTTTCCACCAGTCTAACGCGCCGCGTTGTGCGGTGGTTGAGCAATTAGCGTACATCCAGTCCATACCATTTTCTGCAACCAACGGCATTAATGATTGGGTAAGCTCTTCAACAGTTTCGTTAAAAGCTTCAGATGGTGAGTGACCATTGGCACGCAATACATCATACTGCGCAGCAAAAATACCTTGTATACAACCCATAAGCGTACCACGCTCACCAGTTAAATCACTGTAAACTTCTTTTTTGAAATCGGTTTCAAAAAGGTAACCGCTACCTACAGCAATGCCTAAAGCAATTACACGGTCAAACGCCTTGCCTGTTGCATCCTGGAAAATAGCGTAGCTAGAGTTTAAGCCGCGACCCTGTAAAAACATGCGGCGTAATGATGTGCCTGATCCTTTAGGAGCAACCAAAAATACGTCAACATCAGCAGGAGGGATAATGCCTGTTTGTTCGTTAAAAGTGATACCAAAGCCGTGAGAGAAGTATAATGCTTTACCTGGTGTTAAGTGTTTTTTAACAGTTGGCCATAAAGCTATCTGTGCTGCATCGCTTAATAAATAACAAATTACTGTTCCTTTTTCAAGGGCCTCTTCAATTTCAAAAAGGGTTTGGCCCGGTACAAAGCCATCGCTTATAGCTTTATCCCATGTTTTTGTGCCTTTACGCTGACCAACAATTACGTTAATGCCATTGTCTTTTTGATTGAGTGCCTGACCCGGACCTTGAACGCCATAGCCAATTACCGCTACAACTTCATTTTTTAATACCTCCTGAGCTTTTGATAAAGGGAACTCTTCGCGGGTTACTACATTTTCTTCACTACCGCCGAAATTTAGTTTTGCCATTGTTTTGTTGTTTTATTTTTGATGATTTCACTGATTTTGTATGATTTCACCGATTTTTATTTTATAAGTAATTTAAGTTTCAAATTTTTCTGTCAATGCGAGGTACGAAGCAATGACGTTTCTCCATTTACATTGTAAATACTTTCTGTCCCTGGTTTAAGTATTCGTTTTCTACTACGTCTTCGCCCGGTTCAAGTCTTTCAAACTCGCGTAATTTACTGTTAAAACCTTCGCTGTCTTTTATGATGGCTACACGTGCACTGCGTACAAATTCAATAAGACCGTAAGGCTGCAAAATGCTGATAAGGTTATCAGTTTCTTCACGGTGACCTGTTGTTTCAAATACGGTGTAATCTTTACGCAGCACTACCACGCGCGCGCCATTTTCGCGAAGCAAACGCTCAACGCTTACTTTCTCGGCAATAACGTCTGTAGATACCTTGTATAAAGCAAGCTCCTGCCAAATAACATCGGCATTGGTATGGTAGTATACTTTAAGTACTTCTACCTGTTTTTCAATCTGGCGGGTTAGCTTACGCACCACTTCTTCAGATTCTGTTATTACGATGTTAAAGCGATGAATGCTCTCAATCTCAGATGGAGAGGTATTCAGGCTATCAATATTGATTTTGCGCCTTGTAAATATAATAGCAATACGGTTCAGCAAACCAATTTGGTTTTCGGTATAAACCGTTATGTTGTATTCTTGCTTCTCGTTATCTGGAGTTTCCATGTTGTTGTCTTTTTAAGGGCGTTTTACTTTAACCTGATCTCGCTTACACTGCAACCTTGAGGTACCATCGGGAAAACGTTGTTTTCTTTGGTCACCATTACTTCTAACAGGTATGAACCTTTATGATCCAGCATTTCATTTAGTGCTGATGCCAGGTGTTCACGCTCAGAAATTGTTTTTCCGTTGATGCCATACCCTTTGGCTACCATCACAAAATCAGGACTTTGGATATCAACAAAAGAATAGCGGCGATCATTAAACAGTTCCTGCCACTGGCGAACCATACCCAGGAAACGGTTGTTTAAAATGATGATCTTTACATCAACACCGCTCTGCATAATAGTACCCAGTTCCTGCAAAGTCATCTGGAAACCGCCATCGCCAATAATGGCAACAACAGTACGCTCCTGAGCACCAAACTTGGCGCCGATAGCAGCCGGCAGGGCAAAGCCCATTGTGCCTAAACCGCCACTGGTAACGTTGCTGCGGGTTTTATTTAGCTTAGCATAACGGCAGGCCACCATTTGGTGCTGGCCAACATCGGTTACAATTACAGCTTCGCCTTTAGTAATATCGTTTAGTTGTTTTATTACCTCGCCCATGGTCATTTCGCCACTGGTTGGGTTTAACTCATCATATATTACAGCTTCAACCTCTTTTTGGGTATACTCATTGAAGAGGTTTAACCATTCGGTATGTGGTTTTTGTTCAACCAATGCCGTTAGCAGGGGAAGGGTTTCTTTACAGTCGCCCCATACAGGCACGGTGCTTTTAACGTTTTTATCAATCTCGGCCGGGTCAATATCCAGGTGGATAACCTTTGCCTGTTTAGCATATTTATCAAGGCGGCCTGTAACACGGTCATCAAAGCGCATGCCTATAGCTATCAACACATCGCACTCATTGGTTAGTACGTTTGGCCCGTAGTTACCATGCATGCCCAGCATACCCACATTTTGAGGATGATCTGTTGGGATAGCGCCTGCTCCTAAAACGGTCCACGCAGCCGGAATGCCGCTTTTTTCTACAAAAGCTTTAAACTCCTGTTCGGCGCTGCCTAATATTACACCTTGTCCCCATATAATAAATGGTTTTTTAGCCTGATTGATCAACTCAGCGGCTTGTTGTATATACTGCGGCCTAACAATTGGTTTTGGCCTGTAACTACGAATATGATCGCATTTTACATATCCTTCATAATTGAACTTCTGGATTTGCGCATTTTTGGTAATATCTATCAATACAGGTCCCGGGCGGCCGCTTTTAGCAATGTAAAATGCTTTAGCAATAACTTCTGGAATCTTGGTAGCATCAGTTACCTGGTAGTTCCATTTGGTAACCGGGGTAGTTATGTTTATCACGTCTGTTTCCTGGAAAGCATCGGTACCCAGTAAGTGGGCAAATACTTGGCCCGTAATACAAACCAAAGGTGTACTGTCTATTTGCGCATCTGCTAAACCGGTAACTAAATTTGTAGCACCCGGGCCGCTTGTTGCAAACACAACACCCACTTTGCCTGATGTACGTGCATAACCCTGACCAGCATGAATGCCACCTTGCTCATGGCGAACAAGGATATGGTTCAGCTTATCATTATAATCATACAAGGCATCATAAATAGGCATGATGGCACCACCCGGATAACCGAAAATGGTTTCCACACCTTCCACAATCAATGCCTCTAATAAAGCTACCGATCCTGAAACCTCAATGGTTGGTTTTTTCACTTTTGTGATTTCACCTAATTCCTGTGTGATTGTTTGTGTTTCCATATTTAATGCGATTACACCAATTTTATTCTAATCCTGTTCTTTAATCCTTCAATCTTTTGTCCTTAATCCGTTAAGGCATTTCATCTGTTACGCAACCTTCGGCCGCTGTACTTACCGTTTTTGCGTACCTGTATAATAGGCCTTTGGTTACTTTTAAAGCAGGCTGTTTCCATGCGGCTTTGCGGGCAGCAAACTCTTCGTCACTTATCATTACATTAATGGTGCGGTTTATGGCATCAATAAATATGCGGTCTTCATCTTTCACAAAGGCAATACCCCCACCGTCATAAGCTTCCGGCGTTATGTGACCAA
>JAQBNY010000208.1 GCA_028288315.1 Mucilaginibacter sp. | reverse complement strand
AAATGCCTCGGTGCGATATTCTGATGGCTGAATTAAGCGGGTAATTTTACCTTCGCCAAAGTTCTTTTTGCTTTTATAAACCTCAATATCTGCAATATCCCCCGGGACTGCTTTTTCTATAAACAGTACAAAATCGTCGGCCTTGCCTACACCCTTGCCTTCTTCGGCAATATCAATAACCGTAACGTTCTCGAAAAACTTACTCTTTTTTGCAGATCTACTCATGAGGCTGCAAAGTTAAACGTATTTATTAATTTTTGGAATGGGGGATTGAGGGTGATTTTGGCTAAAGCCAAGACATGTTCTATTTGTATCCGTTGGCTTTAGCCAACGGCAAATAATGGAATAGATTAGAAGGAAAGCTTGGTGGCCAATTACGAGAACATACTTAATAAGTGATCAAATTCTATTTCGATAACTATATCAGTCATTTCAAATTGCTCATCAATAAGCTCTGAAAATTCAATTAGTTCCTGGCTCATAGCTGTGACTTTTTATTATGCAAACATAGCATTATTTATACCAAAAACCAAAACGGTATAATGAATTATTTTTAGACTAGTCCCAATTAATCTTCCGGGAGAAATACATAAGCGCTGCAACAATTGCAAATAGTGCTAAACTACCTACTAACAGGGCCAAGTCCTCTAACTGAATAATGATAAAGATGAAGCCGTAAAACACACTTAATATTGCCGCGAACATTGCCGCGGCTTTTTTATTGTTCATTATTGATGATATAAAAACAGATACCAGAGCAATTGTTGAGGCTGAAGCGATGAGATAAGCGATGTTATAGCCAACCTGTTCAGAAAACGACAGTAACAATGTATAATAAATGATCATGGCTACGCCTATGAGTACATAGTTGAACACATGCACTCTTTGCTTGCGAATAACCTCGGTAAGAAAAAGGGAAATAAAAGTAAGCAGAATGATAAGAATAGCGTATTTGCTGGTACGTGTAATTTTTTGATACTGATCTACCGGCAAGAGCAGCTTAACGCCGAACGAAGCGCTCTCTTGTTTCTTCTCATTATTAAGCAGCATATTATCTACTATCCATTGCTGCGGAAATGGCCTGTTATAATGAAGCATTCGCCAGTTAGCCTTAAACCCGCTTGCGTCAACCTTACGCGTATCGGGCAGATAGCGGCCATCGAAACTTGGGGTTGGCCATTTACCACTAACTTCCACATCTGTTGTTTTGCCAAGATGAAGAAAGTGCAAGTCTTGGCTCCCTTTTAAATCGAGCGTATAGTTAAATGTAAATGCCCCGTCTTTTATGGTTGATAAGTTAATATTGGTCTGCAAACCATCGTTAAAAAGATCTTTATTATTAAAGGTTGGTTCTGCCGATAATTGCATGCCGGCAGCGGTGAGTACAGGGTTATTCTTAAGGCCTTTAAGATCAGATATACTGAAAGTTAGTTTGGCTTTATCCAGTAAAAGCTGGTCGGGATTCAAGGAAAAAATAGCCAGATTGGCCTTTGCAAAATTACCTGATACCTTAACGGTTGAATTATAAACCACCCCATCAAACATCCCGCGGTGTAAAACCTCGGGTTCCATGTTTGCTTTTATATGCAGGTTTTCAGGTAAAATGTAAAGGTTTTCAATTATTTCTTTGGTTAACTCCTTTTGATTTACATCTGTATAATTTACCGTTCTGTGGTAAGGTATAATAAGTACCGGCCCTTTTATTAGTTGGCTACCTGACCACTTATCGGCTATATCTCGTACCACATCTTTCTGCCGAGAGGTACGTTCAATTATTAGACTTTCAATCATTGATGAGGGTATCATCAATACCAAAATTAAAATGCCAATAAACATCAGCTTTACAGTTACCGACTCCTTGAGCCAGTTCATTAGTCCTTTAAGGGGTTCTTGTTCGTTCATAATTTTTATTAAAAAAGTACTTTGAATTACAAAGTGAATATGTAAAAAAAATTATCTAGTTAATTTCTGATTTCTTATGATCTGCTCCAGGGCATCCAAATGTTGTTTAAAAGCCTGCTTACCCCTATCGGTGGCCTCATAGGTAGTATTTGGCTTACGGCCTAAAAACGATTTATGCACCATCATATATTCTTCTTTCTCCAACGCTTTTAAATGCGATGCCAGGTTGCCATCTGTAGTATCCAGCAATTCTTTCAGCGAATTAAAATCATACCTGTCGTTCACCACAAGCACACTCATTATTTGCAGGCGCAAGCGGTTCTCAAAGGCTTTATCAAGTTTTTCAAACGGGATCTTCACTTGTCGTATTTAAAGTACATGATGCTACCATAAACAATATGCAGCACACCAAAACCAATTGCCCAAAATAGCAGGCTATAACCCGGTAACAACGCAGCAAGCAAACCTAACGCTATTTCGCTAATGCCTAAATATCTTACATCTTTAAAAGTAAAATTGCTTGCGTTAACTAACGCCAAACCATAAAATATGAGTGATGCCGGTGCCAACACCCCAAAGTAGCCGCGACTAAATAATATTAATATCAAAATCCCCCCTGCTACCAAGGGCACAGCCATATTAAATAAAACCTGCTTGCTTACGCTGCCCCATACCTGTTGGCCCTTACGCTTCGCTTTACGAATAGTCAATATTATACACGTTATTAACGAAGCTAGCAGTACAACTAAGGCTACGGAAAACAGCTGTGCAAATCCTAGTATATTTGTAATTAGGTTAAAGCCACCATCGCCTACATTCGATGAAGTAAATGTATTTTCGCCATTGTATATTATTTGATAAGCTATACCTGCCCCTATCAAAGCATAGATGCCGGCCAATATTCCAGACAACCCACTGAGAGAAATAAATTTTGATGACCGCTCCATCATGCTCCGGATGGAAACCAATTGGTCTTTAATATCGTTTTCTTCCACTTAAAAGTACTTTGTTATCCAAAGTAAGTTATTCCGATTGAGTTATCCAAATAAAAAAATAAAATAAATCTAAATAGTTACCGCAGCCTTTACCAAGTAAGGAAGAATCTCTTTCTGAAAGGATACAAAGTTTTTGCGCACATCGGCATCACTTACAGAGGTAAATGCAAAGCTGAACACAATGCTTTTGCTGCATTTTATAAGGAAACGCAGGCGCTGTTGGTAGGTTTCATGCTTTTTTACTCCAGGCAATTGAGTAAATGATTGCATTAGCATCTCTTCCAGCTCGTTAGAAAGGTTCTTTAAAAAATCTTGTGAGTTGGTGCTTTCGCGGATAAAATCCCAGCCGATGAATTCATTACATACCGTGTATGATAACCGGCAGGTTTTCATGATAAGATTACTCAGATGGGTTTCCTCATCCTGTTCTGGCGTTTTGGTATT
>JAQBNY010000203.1 GCA_028288315.1 Mucilaginibacter sp. | reverse complement strand
GGCCTTGGTTTCGCAGTTAAAATAAAGAAGGTAAGCAACAGGAAAGCAACATCGCACATAGCCGTCATGTCTATATGTGTACTCTTTCTGGGAACTTTTACTCTTGCCATGTTGTAAATTTAAAAATAATTAGTGTGAAAATCAAATTTATCCCAAATTATATTTTGTTATAACGGGAAATCAAGCACTAATATTTTACGCTCTTTTATTTTTGTGTGATGCAGCAAATGTTTGCACTATGCTGAAACCTGTTTCATCAATTGCATAAGTTAATTTATCAATTTTTGATGTGAACACGTTGTACATAACAATTGATACCGCTGATGTCATGATACCTAATGCAGTATTCACCAATGCTTCAGAGATACTGTTTGACAATGCAGTTGGGTTAGCAGCACCACCGGCACCAAGCTCACCAAAGGCCTTGATCATACCCACAACCGTACCTAACAAACCTGTTAATGTACCAATTGATACTAATGTTGCGATGATAGTTAAGTTTTGCTCTAACATTGGCATTTCTAAAGCTGTAGCTTCTTCAATGTCTTTTTGGATAGCTAATGTTTTTTGATCAACATCCAGTGTTTGATCCTCTTCCATTTCGGCATATTTTTTCAAGCCTGATTTGATAACGTTAGCTACTGAACCTTGTTGTTTGTCGCATTCTGCGCTTGCTGCAGCAATATTACCTGAGTTTAAGTAAGTTTGAACCTTTTTAACAAAGTTTTCAACGTTACCTTTACCAGATGCTTTGCCAATTACAACTAACCTTTCAATTGAGAATACAATAACCATTAATACGTATGACATAATTAGAGGTACAATTACCCCACCTTTATGTACAGTACCGAACATATCGGTTGGTTCGCCAGCTACTGGATCGCCTCCTTTGTAGTGACTTGGATCGCCCAGGATGAACACGTATATACAAATAGCGACAGCTATGCAAATTGGAATGGTCAAAGATGCAAATGCGCCGGATGCACTTGAGCTTTCTTTTTTAACAGGAGTAGTTGGTTTTGTTGGTGCGTTTGCCATTACTTTAATTTTTAGTTTTCGTTTTGTTTAGAATATAAGTTAATAAAAATGTGTGCGCATTAAGCGAATAACAAAAATAGAATTTAAATGAAATAAAAAAACTATTTCTGCAATTCTTTATAATAATTTAATGTACCAGCCTCAAACTTTTGTAAATTGGTAATACATAACGTTCTTTGGCCTAAAAATTGTGTTTGTTACAAACAATTTTTTACAATAAAACCTATTATTTTTAATAATAGCAAGTAGTGCACATAAAAAATGTGTAACTAATGTGTAACTAACGTGATATAAATGCGTCTAACTATACCGCCAAAGTCACATCAGGGCTCTCATTCGCTATTTCGGCAATATTATAATTGGTAACTTTTCGAGATTCTTAACAAACGCTAAGGCTAAGTTGTTTGCAGCATCATCATAAGATTGTGCATCGGCCCATATTTTTTAGGATGGAGTATATAGTAGGGTACATTAGGGTAGTAGGGTACATTAGGGCAGTTTGCTGGCATAGCCAGATTAAATATAGGTGAGTTTGATAGTTAACATTTTCAAGCTCGCCATTTCAGGCCGCTGTGATTATAGCACTGGTAAAAGATAATTTCATATGGCTGCCTGTGCCATATGGCCCGCCTGTCCAGTCCGGTGTTTACCAACCACGCGTTTACCTGATGATCTTTTCTCTTTTGTCCCATCAACTTTGCATGCCCTATCAGGTGCAATGGCAAAAACGCTTCGCCAAAGCATGCCGAAAATGTAGCTATGGGTCGGTTTATACCAGCTTCTCAAACCAATACACTACCCCCCGGCCTTTTTAGCCTTGTAGCCATCTGCTTGCAGCAGGTTTAGAACTTTATCTCTAAAGTCGCCCTGTATTAATATCTCGCCATCTTTTACAGATCCGCCAACACCGCATTTTGTCTTTAGCTTTTTGCCTATGGTTTCCAGGTCATCACCCGTACCAATAAAACCGTTAATACGGGTTACCAGCTTGCTGCCACCTTTACGATCAAGGTATATTTTTAAGTTTTGCTGTTGCGGTGGTAGTGTTTGCATATTATTGCCACTCTCTTCCTGGTATTGAAAATCAGGATCGGTAGAATACATAATACCGGTAAAATTTTTCTTTGCCATAGCTTAACCGTTTTTATATGAACCGCCAACAATAACTTTTAGTGCGCCAGGCACCACATCTATTTTAATTTCGGCACCTTCAACCTGCGGTTCGCCATCTAAATGTACCGGGCCGGGCTGTGTACGAGTTATAGTAATATGCTTTCCTTTTATTATCTCTACAAATTGTGAACTGTCTGCAGTTTTAGTAAACATGCGTAAGCCCATCTCCGGGAACCGATATAAAGGAAACGGTTTAATTATACAAACGTCAAGCAAGCCATCCTGTACTGATGCTGTTGGGGAAACGTGTGCATTGTTGCCATATTGCGATGAGTTGGCCATGCTTAGCATAAATGCTTCGCGCTCGTATTTTACACCGTCAATATCCAGTTTATATACCTCCGACTGATATTTATTAATTTCTTGAAGAGACGATTTAAAGTAGCTGATAAAACCGCGCTTTTTACTACCATGCGCAAATACATGACTGATATGTGCATCAAAACCCATGCCTGCCATATTAAAGAACCAATGCCCGTTCATTTTGCCTGCATCAATATTTATGGTGCGGCCCTTATTAAACGTTTTAAAGGCTCCTTCTACATTCATTGGAATACCCAGGAAACGAGACAGCCCGTTTCCTGATCCGTATGGAATTATGGCCAATACGGAATTAGTACCAGCTATTGCCGATGCTACCTCGTTAACTGTACCATCGCCACCTACCGCCGCCACAACATCATACTTGCCTGCGGCCTGTTTGGCTATATCGCGGGCATGTGAAACCCCTGTGCTAAATGCGGTCTCGAAATCAAAAACAGTTGAATCAACATATTTTTGTATCAGTTCCGGCACATCATCTTTTTTCTTCCCTCCCGATACCGGGTTTATTATAAATAACGCTTTCCTTTTCAACTAAATAGCTTTTCGTCGCCAAAAGTAAATGTATTTTCGGCTTTGTGAAAAATTGTTTTATTTTTACCACCCGAAAGTGGACTGATTTATTGCCCCGAGAACATTGGGGCCAAATTGCAACCACGTAAAAAAGTGCTAAAAATTGCCCATTTTACAACGTTTCAAGCAAATCTGCTTCTTTCGATTTAACGTTACAACAAACACGCCATGCCATATTTATTTACCTCAGAATCCGTGTCAGAAGGACACCCAGATAAAGTAGCTGATCAAATATCAGATGCATTAATTGATAACTTTTTAGCTTTTGATCCCGAGTCAAAAGTTGCCTGCGAAACATTAGTAACAACCGGTTTGGTTGTTTTAGGCGGTGAAGTTAAATCAAAAGCTTACTTAGATGTGCAAAAAATAGCCCGCGAAGTGATCAATAAAATTGGGTACACGAAAGGCGAATATATGTTTGACGGCAACTCATGTGCTGTTCTTTCAGCTATACATGAACAATCGCCTGATATTAACCAGGGTGTTGACCGCCAGGCTAAAGAAGAGCAGGGTGCTGGCGACCAGGGTATGATGTTTGGTTATGCCACTGTTGAAACCGATAACTACATGCCACTGGCTTTAGATATTGCACATGCCTTATTAATTGAATTGGCTGCTATCCGCCGCGAAAATACTGATATTAAGTATCTGCGCCCTGATGCAAAATCACAGGTGACTTTAGAGTATAATGACAATAACCAGCCTACCCGCATTGATGCTATAGTAATATCAACTCAGCATGATGATTTTGATGAAGAAGAAATAATGCTTAAAAAGATAAGCAGCGATATAATTGGCATACTTATTCCAAGGGTGAAGGCTAAATATCCTAAATACGCTCACTTCTTTAACAGTGATATTAAATACCACATTAACCCAACCGGTAAATTTGTAATTGGTGGCCCGCATGGCGATACCGGCTTAACCGGCCGTAAAATTATTGTGGATACCTACGGTGGCAAAGGCGCACACGGTGGTGGTGCATTCTCAGGTAAAGACCCTTCAAAGGTTGACCGCTCTGCAGCATATGCTACCCGCCACATTGCAAAAAACCTGGTAGCTGCCGGTGTTTGTGATGAGGTTTTGGTACAGGTATCATACGCAATTGGTGTTGCACAGCCTATGGGTATTTATGTAAATACCTATGGCACCAGTAAACTTGGTATAACCGATGGCGAAATTGCTTTAAAGGTTGAGCAGATATTTAATATGACGCCTTACGCCATTGAAACCCGTTTTAAATTGCGTAATCCTATTTATAGTGAAACTGCCGCTTATGGCCACTTTGGTAAACCAAGCCAAAAGGTAACTAAAACCTTTACCAGTCCCGAAGGTCGTGTTGTAACCAGTGAAGTTGAACTGTTTACATGGGAAAAACTGGACTATGTGGATAAAGTAAAAAGCGCTTTTGGTTTATAATATCAAAACATAATAAAATATAAAGGCGCACCATACGGGGCGCCTTTTTTATTAAATATTTAGTTGATAAGCATGAAAGATAAAGCAGTATCGCCACTATTAATTGCATTCGCATTTTTTAACATTTATATCATATGGGGGTCAACCTATCTGGCGGTGGCTTACGGGTTAAAAAGCTTTCCGCCATTTATATTGGTTAGTCTGCGTTATCTTACTGCCGGACTAATAATGCTGGGATGGTGTAAGCTAAAAGGCGAAAAATTGCCTGAGACAAAGTTTATTTTAAGGCAGGCTTTAAGTGGCACATTAATGCTGGTTGGCGGCACCGGCATGATTGCCTGGGCTGAGCAATACATCAGCTCGGGCCAGGCAGCTATATTGGTAGCTACCGAGCCGCTAATGTTTTTACTGGTAGACAGGAAACGCTGGTCGGAATATTTTTCTAATAAATATATTTTAGCCGGCTTAGTAATTGGCTTCACAGGCATCTTTCTGTTTTTAAGATTAGGGGTTGCCGTGGTTAATCCATCACCTATGGCAACCATTGCCAGTATAATGGTTTTGTTTAGTGCTATGCTTTGGGTATTTGGCTCACTTATTACTAAGGATAG
The DNA here is from genome assembly GCA_028288315.1 of Mucilaginibacter sp. Classification (GTDB taxonomy): domain Bacteria; phylum Bacteroidota; class Bacteroidia; order Sphingobacteriales; family Sphingobacteriaceae; genus Mucilaginibacter. The sequence continues at coordinate 763 of JAQBNY010000203.1, read as the reverse complement.
CAAAGGAAAAAGCTCTACCGTAATGAATGCCAGTATACAACTACTAGCCGCCGGAGTTTCAAGTGCCATAGTCGCTTACTGCAAAAGGGAACAGGTTGGCTTCTCATTTGGTGAGGTAACCCTGCAAGCCTGGGCCGGATTAATATTTCTGATTGTAATGGGGTCGTTAGTAGCTTATTTATCTTTCATCTGGCTCATCAGCATAAAGCCCCCGGCAATTATCAGTACTCATACTTATGTTAACCCGGTAGTAGCTGTATTTTTAGGATGGCTGTTGATACACGAAAGTGTAAATATAGCACAGCTCTTAAGTTTGATAGTAATTTTGGCAGGGATACTATTAGTGAATGTGCCGGGGTATATAGGGAGGAAAAGAATAGCGAAATAACATTTTTGATAAAAAACTTTCCAAATTGTTTTTCCGGGCAAACACTTACAAAAACCTGCAATTTTTTGCAAGTATTTGTATCTATCATGTAAATTTTCGTATCTACCCGTATCTTTATCGCTATGCATCACCCCGAAAATAACCCTTGGCAGATCAAATCTGAAATAGAAAAATATGACAACCCCTGGATAAATGTGACCGAGTATCAAGTTATCAATCCATCGGGCAACCCAGGCATTTATGGCAAAGTGCATTTTAAGAACCTGGCTATTGGCATATTACCACTTGATGAGAACATGAACACCTACCTGGTTGGCCAATATCGGTTTGTACTTAATGAGTACACCTGGGAAATACCAGAAGGTGGCGGCATTA
>JAQBNY010000192.1 GCA_028288315.1 Mucilaginibacter sp. | reverse complement strand
ATATTGGCTCTGTAGTAGTTACAGAGAACGATAAATATATTGGCCTGGTGACAGAAAGAGATTATGCCCGTAAAATTATACTAATGGGCAAACACTCTGATGATACCACGGTAGGGGAGATTATGAGTACCGGTTTGCCGCGCATTACACCAAATTCATCAATAGAAACCTGCATGCTGGTAATGAGCGAGAACAATATTCGTTACCTGCCGGTATTTGATGACCAAGACCAGCTATGCGGTATCATTTCCATTAATGATGTGGTATACCAAACCATCCATTCGCAAAAAGAAACTATTGATCAGCTGCATAGTTATATCCATACAACATAACGGAAGTTAGAATCGGAGTAACTGACTCTTAATCAGTAGGTCTCAGGTTCGTATCTTGATGGGATTACAAAAACGCTTTATTTATTAATGCTGCAATTTGTCTCGCAACAAACCGTATATCCAGGTGCCGCCAATAGCGCCTAGCAAGGTAATAATGGTTGTTTAATTAAGTCTATAATCATGCTTCGGCAGGTTGTTCGGTTTTTGCATTCTGGTGCCGGCTGCTTTTAATTTTTTCGCGGTGTGCTAAGCCCCAGTTGCGCAACTCTTCCAATACTTTATTTAACGATTGACTGTAAGGCGTTAATTCGTAAGTAACCGTTACAGGTACTGTGGGGTAAACCTTACGGGTTACAAACTCGTTTAGTTCCAGTTCACGTAGTTCTTTTGAGAGAATTTTTGGAGTAATATCTTCTAACGAACGCTGTATTTGGTTAAAACGCAATGGCCCTTCGGTTAATGAAATAATTAAAGGTAGTTTCCATTTGCCGCTTAATACATACAACGCGTCGCGCACGGCCTGTACACTTGCATTACAAGCTTCTTGAGTATGATTTTCTGGTTTTTGCATAGGACAAATTTATTAACTATCCTAAAGGGTAGTGGTATCCTTTAGGATAGTAGTATGTTTTAGAAAGTAAAGATACTTAGGTTTGCAAGAAAAATCACAATGAAAAAAATAAAAATCACGTATTGGATTACAACGGCAATTGTGTCGTTAATGATGACTTATTCTGCCTATGCTTACGTAACTCAAGACGCTGTGCAGAAAGGATTTCAGCATTTGGGTTTCCCAAGTTATTTTAGAGTAGAGCTTGCTATTGCAAAACTAATTGGTGTAGTACTTTTATTGGCGCCGGTTAATTCAAGAATAAAAGAATGGGGTTATGCCGGGTTTACCATCACATTTATTTCGGCATGTGCTGCACACATTGCAGCAGGTGATCCGGTATCTGCACCTATAACTGCCGGGATATTTCTTATTCTGTTAATGGTATCTTATTTCTCTTATCATAAGTTACAAAACTCTGTACAAGCATAGTTGCATTAATACAGCACGCACATACAAAAACGGCTGCCCTTTAAGGCGGTCGTTTTTTGTGATTAAAATACCAACATCTTTAAAAATACTTATCAAGTACCAGCCCGTAAGTAAAATTCAGATTATCGCTACGGGTGATATTCATTTTGTTGTAGGTGAGTGCTGTAGTAAGGCTTATCCATTTGCGCAATTTGAAACCCAATGTAGTGGTTGAGCGGATTATGTAATCATTACTATTGGATAACGAGCTTTGCAGAAAATTGCTTCCATCTAAAGTAATTAATTCCTTAACAGCTAAATGATATTGCAGCCTGAAAGAGTTACGGTAAGTATTGTAGTTAAGATTTGCCAGCAGGTTACTTTGATCGTATAGTATACCGTCGCTTATATTAAGGTAGGCATCCTTCTTATCAATTAAACTATAAGCAATGCCGGCGCCGGCCAGTAATTGGTTATTCACTTTAAGAGAATAGCTGGTGTTATAGTTCAGCAATCCCCAGTAATAAAAGTGTTTAAAAGTTTTGTAGAGGTTAAAGAAGAGAGATGATGAAAAATCATTATTGGTGAGTGCAGTATTTTGCTTTCCGTACACCCAGGTATTTGTTGAGTTTAATACTATGCTGTTCTTTTTTACACCAAAGTTTAATGAATTGTTTAGCAAATATGCTTTGTCGGTATTGGTTTTATTGATAGAGCCTGCTGCCGATAGAACCACATGATAATGCGTAGTATCATTATACTGTGCTATGGCTAAATGGCAATAAAGACATAGGGATACAATAGTAATCAGTTTACTCATGCAGTAACAAATGGGTAAGGAGGACAAAACGCCTGGTTGTATAACGTTTTTTACTAAAAGGGGTTTAAAATATGTTTATATAACACATAATTGTTAAAATAAAAACAAACTGCCTTATTTATCAGTTACAGGAGTTTGTGAAAAGATACTTTTACATATGAAGAAGGATACGGCACAGATAAGCATAAATAAACTATACAGCCATCTTTACGATTGGGTAATTACATTTGGCCCGCGGTTTCTTATAGGTATTGTGGTTTTATTTATAGGATTATGGCTGGTTAAAATGTTTGTTAACTGGTCGCACAAGGGCTTACACCGTAAAGATGTTGACCCATCTGTAAAGCCATTTTTGCTTAGCCTTATAGCGATAGCATTACGGATATTGCTCATTTTAGGCGTTATGCAGATAATGGGCATCCAGATGACCTTGTTTACTGCGGTGGTAGGTGCATTTGGTGTGGCAGTAGGGCTGGCGCTGTCAGGTACATTACAAAACTTTGCAAGTGGTATCCTTATATTGTTGCTGAAGCCATTTTCGGTTGGCGATAACATTATTACACAAGGCCTGGAGGGAACGGTAACCTCTATTCAAATATTTTACACGTTGGTAACCACTTTTGATAACCGGTCAGTTATTGTGCCAAACAGCAAACTATCTAACGAGGTGATTATCAACATTAGCAGAGAGGGCAGCAGGCGGTTAGATATTGAACTGAAGTTTAATAACGGCATTGATATTAAGGAAGTTAAAGATATTATAGACAAATCTATTAACAAATGCCAGAATATTTTAGAAACACCCAAAAGGCGCATAGGCGTTGCTGTTTTAGAGGCCGATAAGTACAGTATAGGAATAAACGTATGGGTTAATGCCCACGGTTTTCAGGATACCAAACTGGTTTTGCAAGAGACTATTCTGCAAGATATTAAAGACTCGGGTGTAAAAATAGCAGGGTTGTAAACTCAATTAATATGTACAATCAGATACAAACTAATTTCCAGGTAGCAGGTGTAGTTATATTATTACATATTTAAAGGAAATTTTTTATTGATCGTTTTAATTGAAATTTCTGTAAACAATTACCTTTTAATAAAGTTATAATCCAGTAACTTCAAAACAGACTCAAGCTTATAGAAAAAATAATTACGCATTAACAATTATAATTGAAATCAAAAACAAACAGAACATGAAAAAGTCTCTTTTAATGGTTGGCGTAATAACAGTATTAAATTTAACAGCCAGCCGTGTGTTTGCACAAACACAAGATACCACCAAGAAGACCAGCACAACAACTACAACGGCAACAACTGGTGCAAGTGATGTAGTAGGAGCGTTAGCAAGTAATCCCGATTATTCAACTGCTTTAAATGCTGTAAAAGCTGCAGGTTTAGATAGTACGCTAAAAACAGGCGGACCGTACACTATATTTGCGCCAAACAATGTTGCTTTTAGCAATTTAAAACAGGATAGTTTACTGAAAGACCCGGCTAAGCTGGCAACCTTATTAAAAGGTCATGTAGTTAAGGGTAAATATTCTAAAGCTGATATTATTAAAGCTTTAAATGCAGGTAAGGGCAAAGCAAGCTTAACAACCATTGATGGGCAACCCTTAACTTTATCATTAGTTGGCAGCAAACTGCAATTAACAAACGCTGCCGGCAGTAGTGCACAGGTAACCTTGTTTGATTTGATAGGTGCCAATGGTATTGTAAATGGCATAAATGGTGTACTCATGCCAACCAAGTAACATACAAACATGTAACAACCAAGCCCGGTTTTGCCGGGCCTGGTTGTTTAAGAATGTGGATAATTTATTTATTCATCTGTAATTTTTGCAGTCTGGCATAAATTTCAATCATGGCCGATTGATCTATCAGGCTTTTTGTTTTCTTTTTACCTAACAGATTCTCCTCGTCCCTCTCCTCATTCCAAATACGGTTAGCATCATCAATAATAAATTGAAGACGTTTTTTGTCTTTTTCAACTTTATACAATTCCATATAACCACGTATCAATACGGCATTAAACCAGTAGTTACCCGGCAGTTTGCCATTCTTGTAAAATTGCTTTACTGATGCATCTGCCACGCCAATGGCATCGCCCAGGTATTTTTTGTTATGGGTAATGTTATATAATACCACGCCAGATTGTAGCATGGTACCCGCGTTATAAGTATACAAAGCCGAATCAATTTTCAATGAGGGCAGGTTAATATTATCAAAATAAGCGCCCTTTGGCGATAACAAGTTCTTCTTTGTCCAGTTGTAAACGGAGATAGCCGTATCCAGATAAGATTTTTGTTTAGTTGCCTGGTACAAACGTAAGGCTACCAGTATTCCCGGTCCGTTTGAGCAGGTATTTTTGCTTTTGAAGTTTCCTTCTTCCCAATAAAATCCACCGCCGGCAACCTGGTCATGACCAGTTAACAAAAAACGATAAATCATTTTTGAAGTTTCCAGGTATTGTTTATTATGGGTGCGGTCGTAAGCATCCATTAAAGCAATCGCTATCCATTCATTGTCATCATAAAACCTTGGATCTGTTTTTTCTTTTACCACCATGGCCTGGTAAGCCGGTGCAGGGGCATGATCCGAGTAATACTGGTCTATAGCTTTCATTACAGGAGCAATATACTGTTTAGATGGCTCTAACACTTCCTGCTCATTTGCGGCCTGCAGTAATGCGCATAATGGCCATAAAAAGGAATGATTGCCTTTGTTAGCTGCGGTGCTATTGGTTTCTAAATAAAGATTCGCCGGTTTATCATAAAAATTATTGTAAATATTTTTATTGATGGTTTCTATGCGGCTCTTATAATCTATGGTTTGCGCTACGGAACTGAAACCCATAGCAAAACCCAGTATTATAGTTAATGGCAGACATTTCATAGGTTCAAATGTTTATGCCAGCAATTGTGGCTTTGTTGTGTATGTTTCCCAAAGCAGTTCACCAAACAGGGTATTGGCCCAGGCAAACCATTTGCGAGTGAATTTTGTAGGATCGTTTTTGTGGAAGGATTCATGCATAAAGCCTGTGCCTCCATGTGTTTTTCTTAAAGTTTCAATGCATTGTTTTATCTCCGCATCATCGTTACTGGTTAAAGCACGAATAATAATACTAATGGGCCATATCATGTCTTTACCAATGTGCGGCCCGCCAATCCCTTCACCTGCCGTACCTTTAAAAAAGAAGGGGTTGTTAAGCGATAGCAGCATTTTACGGGTGTTAATGTAAACCGGGTCGGTGTTTTTAATGGCATCCAGGTAAGGCATACCTAAAAGGCTTGGTACATTGGCATCATCCATTAAATTGAAGCTGCCAAAACCGTTCACCTCGTAAGCATAAACTTTGCCATAATCAGGATGGTTAATAACGGCATGTTTTTGCAAAGCGGTGTTAACCTCTGTGGCCAATGCGTTTAGCTCAGCAGCTAAAGCAGTGTCTTTTAATATTACCATTACCATTTCTGCAGCCTGTTTTAAACTGGTAACCGCGAAAAAGTTTGATGGCACCAGGAATGAATAAATTGTTGCATCATCACTCGGGCGGAAAGCGGAACATATTAATCCTACAGGTTTTACAGGGTAGCCAAAGCCATTCATTGGTACGCCATCAGTTGCCCATGATGTTGTACGTTGAAAAGAATAGGGGCCGTCGTTTTCTTTGCGTTGCTGTTCTTTAAAAGTTTTAAGTGTGCTTTGTATGGATGTTTTCCATTTGGCATCAAACGGAGAAGCATCGCCGGTAAGTTTCCAGTATTTATATGCCAGGCGGATAGGGTAGCATAACGAGTCAATTTCCCATTTGCGTTCGTGCAGGCCGGGTTTCATTTTGGTAACATCATTTTTCCATTCGCCAACTTTTGCAGGGTCGTCATAAAAAGCATTGGCATAAGAATCGCGAAGTATACAGGTTGCCTGGCGGTTAATTACACCGGCTACCAACTTTTTAAGTTCGGCATCCTTATTAATAAAGGCAAGGTACGGCCAAACCTGCGCACTGCTATCGCGCAGCCACATGGCATCAATATCACCTGTAATAACATAAGTGTCGGGCTTGCCATCAGTTGCTCTATAGGTTACGGTAGTATCTAATGTATTAGGGAAACAATTTTCAAACAGCCAGCCCAGTTCAGGGTTCTTAACTTTTGATTTGAACTCTTTTATAGCCTGTTCAACCAGTTTGCTGGTAAATTTTCTTTGCGCAGCAGGTATCCTTACTGTAGGGAATGTGGTATCGGCTGCAATAGATAGTTTACTTAAAAATACACTTGCACCCAGTATTGTACCGGTGCTAATAAATTGCCTTCTTCTCATGGTTGGTTATATAATCTGATTGGGTCGAAAGTAAAAAATCTTCCGGTTAGTTAAAAGCTTTAATATATAAGGCTTTGGCATTAAAGCATACGAGCGAGATTTAGATAAGTTGAAGAAGTTGGAATAGTAGTTTAAAATTCAGCAAATAAAAGGCGTTTCTGATTCAGAAACGCCTTTTATTTGCTGAACCTCTCCTTGGAAATTGTTAAGCTGCTTATTGTCAGCAGCTACTTTTATTCTAGTGGGTTGCAGATGTTTTTTTAGCGCCAGTGGTTTTTTTAGCAACAGTGCTTTTGGTACTGGTAGCCTTTTTAGCGACAGGACTTTTAACACCGGTAGCTTTTTTAGCGACAGTGCTTTTAGCATCAGTAACCTTTTTAGCAACAGGGGTTTTAGCACCGGAAGCTTTTTTAGCGACAATTTTAGCACCGGCAGCCCTTTTATTTGCTGTTGCTTTTTTGACAGTTACTTTCTCTTTCAGATCATCAAACTTATCTTCGGCTTTCTCTTTCAGGTCTTCGGCGGTATCTTTTGTACCATCCCAAAGTTCTTCTATAGATTCTTTTATTTTTTCAAAGAAGCCCTTTTCTTCTGGTTGTTTTTTTGAAGTGCTCATGGTGTTTTTATTAAGGTATACGTTGATATAATGGTTTAACAGAAGTGAATAAATTTTGTTTGATTCACCATTCGCTCCACTTAGGCGCATTGGGTAAAATTAGCCGGTAAGCAGACAATAACTAAACCAATATATCAGGTTAAATTAATAAACCGTATTTTTGTCGGCTATGAAGTTTCCAAAGTTTGCCGACCTGATCTTATTTGAAGATGATGATATAATTGTGGTTAATAAACCGCCATTCATCAGTTCGCTTGATGAACGTGAGGGCGGCGAGATTAATATGCTGCGTTTGGCAAAACAATATACCGATGACGCCCAGATATGTCATCGCCTGGATAAAGAAACATCAGGTGCGCTCATAATAGCTAAAAACCCCGAAGCTTATCGTACCGTTTCCATGCAATTCGAAAAACGTAAGGTGAAGAAGGTATATCATGCCATTATTGATGGTACACACGTTTTTGAAGAGCTATTGATAGATTTGCCAATACTAAACGTGGGCAAAGGTAATGTAACTATAAGCAGGCAGGAAGGTAAACGTGCCGAAACCTGGTTTCAGTCGCTAAAATACTTTAAACACTATACATTGGTAGAGTGCAGGCCGGTTACGGGCAGAATGCACCAGATCCGTATCCATTTAGCTACTCAGCGGGCATCAATTGCCGGGGATGATATGTATAAAGGCCAACCGGTTTTTTTGTCTAAAATTAAACGTAAATACCATTTAGGGAAAGACCAGGAAGAACTGCCAATAATGAAACGTTTTGCCTTGCATGCATATGAGGTAACCTTTAAGCTGCTTAACGGCGAGGATATTACAGTACATGCACCTTATCCTAAAGATTTTGAAACGCTATTGAAGCTGCTTGAAAAATTTGATGCTTAATTAGCAGGCAAATGTATTTCTTTAGGATTTATAGATTTATTAAGTTTGTTTCTCTTGCTATAATATCGGCTATGCTGGTTTCAGAAAGTATTTTAAGTGAGGCATCACGCACTTCAATAAACACATCGCGAATGCCACAGGTAAGTTCCTGATGGCACTCATCACAACGGTGATAAAAATTTAAGCTGGCGCAAGGTACCATTGCTATAGGCCCGTCTGTAATGCGCATTATATTAACCAGGTATATGTCTTTAGGGTCTTTATTGAGGCTGTAGCCACCGCCAGCCCCCTTTTTACTATATAAGAAACCTGCGTTACGCAGGTCAAGCAGTATTTGCTCCAGAAATTTTTTGGGTATTTTTTCCAGTTCAGCAATTTTTGATATTTGCATGGGCGGCTGGTCCATGTTTTTACCCATTACCACAAGTGCCTTAATTGCGTATTTCGTTTTTTTGGATAGCATCTACTAAAATAATTCACAAAGTTACACAAACAAATTTGTTAAGCATAATGTGTAAAAATTAAGCATCGTTGGGCTTATCTGAATGGCCAAGGCTTTTTTCAGGATTAACCACATCACGTACTAATTGCTTTAGCTCCTTTATTTCAGGGAAACGCCCCTGTTCTTTACGGTCAAATATAACTACCTCATCAATTCTAACATTGTATTTGCCTGATGTTTCGCTGGGTTGCAGGGTTACGCCATATACGTCGTAGCTAAAGGTGGTAAGCAGTTCCTGCGCCATATAGGCCGCCCGCATTAACCAGTTGCATTTTGGGCAATATTCAATGGTAATGGTTGGTTTCATGTCATAAAAGTAAAGGATATTGTTGTGCAATGTATCATAATGACATAATAATTGTGCCTCAATATATTTTTTTCTACATTCATCAGCTTAACACAACTAATTCAAGATAACCATGAAAAAACTAATTGTATTCTTGCTTGCACAATTGACCTGTATATTAGCTTTCGCGCAAATGCAGGTTAAAATTGCTAACGGTATGTTAGAGGGGGTAACCGAAAAATCAGGAGTACATAGTTTTAAGGGTATCCCATTTGCACAGCCACCAATAGGTGATATGCGCTGGAAAGAACCACAGCCGGTGAATAACTGGGCAGGTGTACGCAAATGCGATGCATTTGGGTATAACCCCATGCAAAAGAAGGTGTATGGGGATATGGGTTTCCGTACACCGGGCATGAGCGAAGATTGCCTGTATCTGAACGTTTGGGTCCCGGCAAAGCCATCAAAAGAAAAGCTGCCGGTATTGGTTTACTTTTATGGTGGCGGTTTTTTAGCCGGTGATGGCTCAGAAAGGCGTTATGATGGTGAAAGCATGGCCAAAAGAGGCATTATTGCTTTAACAGTAAACTATCGATTGGGCGTATTCGGCTTTTTAGCACATCCGGAGCTGACCAAAGAATCGGCTCATCAATCATCAGGTAACTACGGTTTGCTTGATCAGAACGCGGCTTTGCTTTGGGTGCAAAAAAACATAGAGGCATTTGGCGGCGATCCTAAACGCGTTACCATAGCGGGCGAATCTGCCGGTTCAATTGCAGTATCGGCACAAATGGTATCGCCACTATCTAAAAACTTAATTAACGGCGCAATTGGCGAAAGCGGTGCCATGATCAATCCTACTTTAGCAGCCGTACCGCTTACAGTTGGAGAAAGCAATGGTGTGAAGTTTGGCGAGAAGATAGGGGCTACCACATTAGCTGCATTACGTGCTATTCCTGCTGATAAATTGTTGGATGAGGCTTCAAAGCCTGGTAATCCTTCCATGTCATCAGCAACTGTTGATGGTTATTTTCTTACCAAAAAGCCTGTAGAATCATTTGCTGCCGGCGAGCAGGCTAAAGTGCCATTGCTGGTAGGATGGAACTCGGCAGAGATACCTTATCAGCCGGTTATGTATGGTAATGCCCCAACTCCTGAAAATTACGCCAAACAATTAAAAATGCTTTATGCTGAAAAAGCTGATGAGGTTGCAAAATTATACCCTGGCAACACGCAGGAAGAAGTAATAAAATCTGCAACAGAATTGGCGAGTGACCGTTTTATTTCATACAGTACCTGGAAATGGGCAAACGAGCATGCACTTACAAGTGGTAAACCTGTATATCGTTACGTGTTTTCAAAAGTGAGGCCACCTATGACGGCTAAAATGGGCAACGCTACACCGGGCCTTGCGGGAGGCATAAATAAAAGTGATACACCAAAACCGGTTAGCAAGTTACCTGAGCCATATGCCGGCGCATCGCACGCTTCAGAAATTGAGTATGCAATGGGTAACCTGGCAACCAATGAAACTTACGCCTGGACACCTGCCGACTATAAAGTATCTGAAACAATGGAAACATACTTTGCCAACTTTATTAAAACCGGCAACCCTAATGGTGCAGGTGTACCAAAGTGGACAGCCAATACTAAAGGCAGCCCGGTATCATTCATTAATATAGATGTTAAAACTGTTTTAGAAAAGGAAAACGCCCAGTTAAGGGGCCGGTATATTTTTCTTGATAAAGAGTATATGAAGTAGCTGAATAGAATAAAGCCGCTTTAATTAAAAATTAAGCGGCTTTATTCTTTCTACCCAGACAGCGAATTGTAAAAGCTTTTATTTAAACTTTCGTACAAAAGCAAAGGTTATAACTCCTGCAATGGCAATTATCGAAGCTAAAAGCGTTGGGCTCACTCGTGATGGTGGTACATATAGCACTCCTTTTTTATTTGTTTTTGCAGGCTTATCTACATAACGGCCATAAGCGGGGATAGCAACTTTGTCAAAATTTTCAACCAGTTTATTTAGTCCCTTGCTTAGCTCCTTGCCATACATGGGTTTTCCGTGGCCTGTAGCAGCAATGGCAGGATTAAGATTATGAAGCTTTATGACAGATGCTTTTGCCGCTATCCAGTTAGGTGTAAAATATTTTGGTGGTCCTGATATTATTTTCTGTTGCTTCGCTACAGAAAATGCAGATTCTTGTTTAGTGGTTACAAAAGCATCTCCTGCAATAAGTAACCTGTCTTTTTTACGATATAACGAGATATGTCCCGGAGTATGGCCTGGAGTATTAATGTAATTCCAATCCGGTAAAAATGGGATATTACTATCTTTTTCTAAAGCATGTACACGTTCACCAATATTTATTGGTTCTTTTGGATAAAAGACAGATAACAGGCTCATCAACCCACCGCCAACGCTGGGATCGGGTGGTGGATATGAAGACATGCCGGTTAGATATGGCATTTCAAGGGAGTGGGCAAATACGGGCACGTTCCATAAATCTAATAAAGCCTCCAATGAGCCTACATGATCAAAGTGGCCATGAGTAAGTATAATTGCCTTTGGCGGATTATTGCCAAAAATATCTGCGGCCATTTCTTTTATCTTATTGGCAGATCCTTTAAGTCCGGCATCAACAAGCACCCAATCATTTTTGTTAATCCCGATCATGTAAATATTTACAAAAACAGTTTTTAACCCCCATACACCCTGGGCAACTTCAAAGTAATTAGGCTTATAAGTTGCATTTGCATTTGAATTTTTCATAACAATAGAATAAATCAGACAATTATATTTAAGAACATTTTTAGTACGAACCGCCAATATTTACTTTTTGAAGATCTGCTCTTGGCGGCCCTGTAAGCACTTTGCCATTGACATCGTACCTGCCACCATGGCAAGGGCAATCCCAGCTTTTTTCAGCATCGTTAAAACACACTATACACTTGGCGTGTGTACAAACCGGATTTAGCGCAGTAACATTTCCTTCTGTATCTTTATAAACAGCCAGCTTTTCGCCGTTGTATTTTACAATGGTTCCACTATCAGTTTCGAGTTCTTTTAATGAGTTAATATTCTCTGCCGAAAATCTGTCGGCTATAAAGTGGTAGGCAACGTCGACATTTTCTTTTACAAACTCCTTAAAACCTGCAACCGGTTTTATACGCGATGGGTTAAAAAGATAGGAATACTGATTTTCTATGCCTGTAACGGCATCGCTTATTATTTTACCCGCTATGGTACCAAACATCATACCGTTGCCATTGTAACCTGTAGCTATATACATATTAGAGTAACCGCCGGGTAGCTGGCCAATGTAAGGGAGGCCATCTGCCGGTATATAGTACTGCGCCGACCACTTAAAAGTAACATCAGCAATGTCATAATATTGGCGGGCATATTTTTCAAGTGCCTCAAAAGCCGCATTTGGATCTTCATGGCCAGTTTTGTGATCTTCGCCGCCAAGTATCATATACTTTTTATCATTAATAATATGTGCACGGAAGTAATGATAGGGGTCCTTTAAATCATACGATAGGCAAGTTGGGTAAGCATTTTCATCTTTTAGCCTGATGCCTAATACATAACTGCGGTAAGGCGAGCATCTAAAATCAAACACGTTTATACCCGGTGGCAGGTGAGTAGCATAAATAAGGTTTTTTGCTTTAATTATTGTGGTATCACTTTTGGCAGAATGAACGCCATTTTCATAGCTACTATCTCTTATGAAAGTATTTTCAACTATAATACCTCCGGCATCTACAAAAGCCTCGGCCAGTTTAAAAATATATTTAAGTGGATGGAATTGTCCTTGCTTTTTAAATACGATAGCTTTTTTGAAAGGAACATTTACACCGTTTGTTGTAGATTGTTCCACTTCAATCCCTGCCTTTTGTGATGCTATAAAGATTTCATCCAACACTTTTATTTCAGCGTCTGTTTCGGCATACAAGTAACCATCTTTATATTCAAAATCGCAATCGATGTTGTATTCTTTGACCATAGCCTCAATCATCTCAAAAGATTCATTACCACAATTGGCCAATAGTTTTGATGCTTCTTTGCTAAAGTCGCTTTCCACATCGGCATAGGTTGCATCAAAAAAATTATTGAGGTGGGCGGTTGTGCCGCCGGTTGTGCCAAAGCCAATGGTGTATGCCTCTGCTACAATACATTGCCTGCCTTGTTTTTGAAGCAGCAGGGCAGTAGTGAGCCCCGTAATTCCGCCACCTACTATCAGTGCATCGTATAAAGTGCCTTCGGCAAAAATATCAGCAGCATTATCTAATTCAAATGGCCCTTTTTGCCACGCACTAAGCGTTTTACTGTCGCGTATGGTTTGGTTACGACTTTGGTTGTTAATGTTTTCCATGAGTATGCTGGTAAATAAAAAAACCGTATCTGCTTGTACAGATACGGCCTTTGATACAGGCATCATTTGATAAACAAATGTGATGCCACCCTTATACTATGGGTTAAATATTTATATTTATAAGATTATAAATGAATCACCTCTCCATATGCCTCAGCAGCAGCTTCCATAACTGCCTCGCTCATGGTAGGATGAGGGTGAACCGATTTAATAATTTCATGACCAGTTGCTTCAAGCTTACGGGCGGTAACTACCTCGGCAATTAGTTCTGTAACATTGTTACCTAACATATGTGCGCCTAAGAATTCGCCATATTTAGCATCAAAGATCACTTTAACAAAACCTTCTTTAGAACCTGCTGCACTTGCTTTACCTGATGCAGAGAATGGGAATCTACCAACTTTAATCTCGTATCCCGCTTCTTTAGCTGCTTTTTCGGTATAACCTACAGAAGCAACCTCTGGTGAGCAGTAAGTACAGCCCGGGATGTTATTATAATCTAATGGTTGTGGGTTATGACCTGCAATTTTTTCAACACAAATTATACCTTCGGCAGATGCAACATGCGCAAGGGCCTGGCCTTTAACTATATCGCCAATGGCATAAACACCCTCAACATTGGTTTGGTAAAAATCATCAACCAATACTTTACCTTTATCGGTTTTAACACCGTTTTCTTCTAAGCCAATACCTTCTATATTGGTAGATATACCAATAGCAGATAATACAACATCAGCTGTTAAAACCTGGTTGCCTGTAGCTGTTTTAACATTTACCTTGCAACCTTCGCCACTGGTATCAACAGATTCAACTGTTGAACTGGTCATGATATTGATGCCTTGTTTCTTTAAGCTGCGGAACAGGCCTTTTGAAACCTCTTCATCCTCAAGCGGAACAATATTATCTAAAAACTCAACTACTGTTACCTGTGTGCCAATAGAATTGTAAAAATAAGCAAACTCAATACCTATAGCTCCTGAACCAACCACAATCATTGATTTTGGCTGCTTAGGCATAACCATGGCCTGGCGGTAACCAATTATCTTTTTACCATCCTGTTTAAGGTTTGGTAACTCGCGTGAGCGGCCACCGGTAGCTATAATAATATGTTTGGCAGTAAAATCTTTTGTTGTGCCATCATTGCCCTTTACAGATACAGTTCCTTTACTTTTAAGCGAACCATAACCCATTAATACGTCAATTTTATTTTTTTTCATTAAAAACTGAACGCCTTTGCTCATGCCATCGGCTACGCCGCGGCTTCTTTTTATTACGGCTTCAAAATCAATTTCGCCGCCGCTGGTTTTAATGCCATAATCTGCGGCATGGTTAAGATATTCAAATACCTGTGCGCTTTTTATTAAAGCTTTAGTTGGTATGCATCCCCAATTAAGGCAAATGCCACCTAATGATTCTTTTTCAACTATAGCAGTTTTTAAACCCAGCTGTGATGCACGTATAGCTGCCACATAGCCGCCCGGGCCTGAACCTATAACAATTAAATCGTAGTCCATATAGTTAGTTATATTATCTTTTTTGATTTTGAATGCCAAAGCTAAGTAAAAAGAGGGGAATTGAAAAAAATAGGCATTTTTGAATTTTCAAACCCTGTATAGTAATATGTGTTATATAATATATTGCGTAATACTTGCCAACGTAAAATTAATGCGAATATTTTAGTAAAAATTCATATGAATTTCATTTTTGGCGATCTGCCATATGAAATGTTGAAAAATATACAATTAATGTTAACACTAACTTAACATTGCCGTTGACAGTATTACATATCTTTGGGGCAAAATTAAATCACTTTTAACGGTTAAACAAAAACAAACAAGTATGAGGAAGTATTTACTCTTATTATTTTTTACCCTTTTTACTGCCGGTATTGCCTTTGCGCAAGTGACCACAAGTAGTATATCAGGAACAATTAAGGATTCAAAAGAAGCTTTAATTGGGGCTACAGTAAAAGCTGTGCATCAGCCTACCGGTACAACATATTCTACAAGTACAAATGTTGACGGAAGGTTTAATATCCCCAATATGCGTATTGGCGGGCCTTACCAGATAACCATTTCTTATATAGGTTATAATGCGGTAACACTTAACGATATTTATATTAGACTGGGCGAACCGTTTCAAATTAATCAAACGTTATCTCAAACGGGTCTTGCTTTACAAGTAGTAAATATTACAGGTCGTAAAAACCAGGTGCTTAACAGTCGTCGTACAGGTGCTTCAACTAACATTAGCCGTACACAACTGGAAAACCTGCCAACCTCAAGCCGTTCGTTACAGGATTTTACCCGTTTAACACCACAAGCTGGTGGTAGCCAGGCCAACTCTTTTGGCGGATCTAACAACCGTTTTAATAACATTACTATTGATGGTGCTGTTAATAACGATGTATTCGGCTTAGCAGCCAGTGGTACCCCCGGTGGACAAGCAAGTACTCAACCTATTGCTTTGGATGCTATTCAGGAGATCCAGGTGGTATTAGCACCCTATGATGTTTCGTTAGGTAACTTTACAGGTGCCGGTGTCAATGCCGTAACCCGTTCGGGCACAAATAACTTTGAAGGATCTGTTTATTACTACAATAAAAACCAGGATCTTTCAGGTAAAAACGTTTTAACAAATGTAAAACCTGCCAATTTCTCTGATCTTCAATATGGTGTAAGACTTGGCGGCCCGATAGTTAAAAATAAATTATTCTTCTTTGCTAACGTAGAGTTGGGCAGAAGATCAGCGCCTTTAGCAAATAATGCAGGCGATGCAGGTGCAGCAATAAGCGCTGCTACTGCACAATCTATTGCTGATTACACGCTTAATAAATACGGTTATAATGTAGGTTCATTCGGCAGCCAGAATCTTGATCGCCAAAACAATAAATTCTTTGGTAAACTTGACTGGAATATTAACGATAAAAACCAGTTAACAGTTCGTTATAACTATATTAATGCGTTTGATGGTAACTTAACCCGTTCGGGCACTTCATTTGGCTTTGGTAATAACGCTTACAAATTTGCCAATAGCCAAAACGTAGCTATCGCCGAGTTAAGAAGCAATATAAGTCAGAAACTTTCAAACAACCTGATAGTTGGTTACACCCGTATCAGAGACTCACGTCAAACACTTGGTTCGTTATTCCCGTCGGTTACTATTAATAATATAGATAACATATCTGGTAATAGCGTAACTTTCGGTTCTGAAAGGAGCTCGGTAGCTAACCAGTTAGATCAGGATATTGTTGAATTTACTGATAACTTTAAGGTGAATTTGGGTAACCACATATTAACATTTGGTACCCATAATGAGTTCTTCAAATTCAGGAACTTGTTTATTAATAACCTTAATGGCCGTTGGACTTTCGCCAATCTTAACGATTACTTAAATAACAATAATGCCAGTGTACAGGCAACTTATTCAAGGATACCAGGCGACCCAACACCTGCAGCTAAATTCAATGCTGCTCAATTAAGTGTGTATGGACAGGATGAATGGGACGCTGCAAAAGGCTTAAAACTTACTTATGGTATTAGGTTAGATAAACCGGTATTTGGGGATAAGCCGTTACGTAACCCATTAATTGAAGCTTCTTTCCCTGGTTATAGAACAGACAGGACACCAAGTACAGCAATACTATTTTCTCCTCGTATAGGCTTTAACTATGATGTTAATGGCGATCGTTCAGTACAATTGCGTGGTGGTACCGGTATCTTCACCGGCCGTGTGCCTTTTGTATGGTTATCAAACCAATATGGAAACAGCGGTATGTTATTCAGCACTGTTAATAATGCCGCAGCTAAGTTTATTGCCGATCCAAATGGACAAGCTGCAGCTGGTGCTGGTATAAATAAAGCAGAGGTTGACCTGGTATCTAACAACTTTAAAATACCACAAGTATGGAGAAGTAACTTAGCGACTGACTTTAAATTGCCTTATGGCGTAATTGCAACTGTTGAAGGTATCTATTCTAAAACACTTAATAACGTTGTTTATAGCGATATTAACCTTTCTCCGTCAACAGGCACGCTTAACCCGATACTTTCTGGTGGTGCTGATAATAGACAAGTTTACGCTGGCAGGGTTGATAACGCCAACTTTACTAACGTTATTTTATTAAGTAACTCAAACAAGGGTTATACTTATAACATGACAGGTCAGTTACAAAAAACATTTGATAACGGCTTCAATACTATGGTTGCGTATACTTACGGTAAATCAACATCTGTAAATGATGGTACAAGCAGTACAGCGCTTTCAAACTGGGAGTTTGTACAAATTGTAAACGATCCTAACAACCCGCCATTAACTACTTCAAGCTTCCAAACCAAGCACAGAATAGTAGGTTCGGCAGGGTATAGCTTTAGCTACGGTGCTAACAAAGCATTCAGCACTGGTATCTCATTATTCTACTCAGGCTATTCGGGCCAACCGTTTACTTATGTAATTCAAGGTAACTTAAACAGTGATTCTGGTCCCAACAATGGTAACGATTTGTTCTTTATCCCGCGTACTCAAGCGGATATTAAGTTAAACACAATACCTGCATCAGGTAGTAATCCTGCAATCACTGCGGCCCAGCAATGGACAAATTTAAATAACTTTATAGAAAGCGATCCTTACCTGAGCAAGCACCGTGGCGAATACTCAAAACGTAATGGCGCAAGCACTCCTTTCCAACATCAGTTTGATCTGCGTGTAACCCAGGATATAGGTGCATTTATAAGCAAAACTAAAAACAGATTGCAGTTATCCTTTGATGTATTTAACATTGGTAACTTGTTAAACAAAAATTGGGGACGCCAATACTTCGTAACTAACCAGGCATATTCAATTGTTTCGGTATCTAACCCAACATTAGCAACAGGTGGTTATACTTTCCGTGCTCCTTCTACAGGTAAACCTTATACCACTTCAGCTTTTGGCTCTGCATGGTCAGGCCAGTTTGGTGTGAGATATTTGTTTAACTAATAGCATTAGTTCATAAATAAAAAACCCTCCCGAAAATCGGGAGGGTTTTTTATTATAAAGGCTTTTTAAAATTAGTTATAAACGAATTCTCCGTAAGGTGAGGTAACGGTCACCTGTTTAGTTTCAGCGGCTTCCACACGGCCAATTATTTGGGCATCTACACCAAAGCTTTGTGATATGCTGATTAGGGCAGCAGCTATCTCCTGTGGCACATAAAGCTCCATACGGTGGCCCATATTAAACACTTTATACATTTCCTGCCAACTGGTATTTGATTCTTCCTGTATAAGCTTAAATAAAGGTGGAATTGGGAACAGATTGTTTTTTATAATATGCAGCTTATCTATAAAGTGAAGCACCTTGGTTTGTGCGCCACCACTGCAATGTACCATGCCATGTATTTGGCTGCGGTAACTATCCAGCATGGTTTTAATGATAGGAGCATAGGTACGCGTTGCAGATAATACTAACTTGCCCGCAGTAACAGTTTCGCCATTGCCAATGTTAATAGCATCAGTTAGGTTTTTACTGCCCGAGAATACCAGCTCATGAGGTACAGCAGGGTCATAGCTTTCTCGGTATTTATCAGCTATGGATTTATTAAACACATCATGGCGGGCTGACGTTAAGCCGTTTGAGCCCATGCCGCCATTGTATTCTCTTTCATAATTAGCCTGCCCGTATGATGCCAGACCTACTATTACATCGCCGGGCTTAATTCTGTCGTTTGATATTACATCTTCACGTTTCATGCGGCAGGTAACGGTAGAGTCTACTATAATGGTACGCACCAGGTCGCCAACATCCGCAGTTTCTCCACCGGTTGAGTAAATGCCTATTCCCGCATCCCGTAGCTCGGTCAGAATCTCCTCTGTACCGTTTATGATAGCTGCAATAACTTCACCGGGGATAAGATTTTTATTTCTGCCGATGGTTGATGATAACAGGATATTGTCAGTAGCACCCACACAAAGCAAATCATCAAGGTTCATAATAATAGCATCCTGAGCAATACCTCGCCAAACAGAGATGTCACCGGTTTCTTTCCAGTAAGTATAGGCCAGCGACGATTTTGTACCTGCGCCATCAGCATGCATAATGTTGCAATACTCCGGGTTGTTGGTTAATATATCAGGAACTATTTTGCAGAATGCTTTTGGGAAAATGCCCTTATCAATATTTTTAATGGCGTTATGTACATCATCTTTGGATGCAGATACGCCCCGTTGATCATATCTTTGCGAAGAAATCATGGGCAAATATACTGCTTAATAAATTTTTGAGCGTCAAAATTATTACTTTGCCACTTTCTGTATACATCTATGTTAAAATCTCTTGGTTATAAAATAGCAAGTTGGCGTTTAAAAATAAACAGTCAGCGTAATTTTTTAATATACTGTAGTGTGTTTGTTGGCTTTTTTGGCGGCCTGGCTGCTGTGGCCCTAAAGTTTTTGGTGCATTTAATGGAGGATGTTAGCCGTGATATATCATCTCACCTACCGTTTCATATTATCTATGTGTTTTTACCGGCGTTTGGTATATTATTAACAGTTGCCTGGCAGCATCTTATAAACCGCGATCACATTCAAAAGGGGATAGGCAATATCCTGATCAATATAAAAAAGAATCGTTCTAACATCCGCAGCAATAATATTTACTCGCATTTAGTAACCAGTTCTTTAACCGTAGGTTTTGGGGGCTCGGCTGGTTTGGAGGCTCCAATTGTGTGTACAGGAGCAGCCATAGGTTCAAACGTGGGCAAAATATTTAATTTAAGCCCGTATGAAAAAACCGTATTGCTGGCTGCGGGTGCATCGGCGGGTATTGCTGCAGTATTTAACAGCCCTATTGCAGGGGTGCTGTTCTCATTGGAGATACTAATAGGCGAGATTACCATTCCAACGTTTATACCATTGTTAATAGCATCGGCTACGGGAGTTGTAGTGTCAAAA
>JAQBNY010000179.1 GCA_028288315.1 Mucilaginibacter sp. | reverse complement strand
TGGGCGGACAAGGCATGAGTATTGTGATAAATGATGAGGATCTGGAGAAAGCAGTCGTCAATCTGTTGAAAAATTTACCCGGTAACCGTGTATTAATTGACCACTTCCTTGACCGCGCTGCAGAAACCGAATCAGATTCCATTCATGATGGAGAGGATGTACACGTTATTGGTATGATGGAGCATATTGAGCCGGCGGGTATTCACTCAGGCGATTCATTTGCTGTATTG
The DNA here is from genome assembly GCA_028288315.1 of Mucilaginibacter sp. Classification (GTDB taxonomy): domain Bacteria; phylum Bacteroidota; class Bacteroidia; order Sphingobacteriales; family Sphingobacteriaceae; genus Mucilaginibacter. Next base: position 4,356 of record JAQBNY010000179.1, on the reverse strand, counting down.
CCACCGTTTGATCTGTCAGACAATGTGATTCGCCAGATGGAAGAATACACCGCTAAAATTGCCCGCGCGTTAAACGTTCGGGGCTTGCTGAACATACAATTTGCAGTTAAAGATGATAAGGTATATGTGATAGAGGCTAACCCTCGCGCATCACGTACGGTACCCTTTATAGCGAAAGCATATGATGTTCCTTATATAAACATTGCGACCAAAGTAATGCTGGGTGTTGCCAAATTAAAAGACTTTACCATTGAGCGTAAATTAAAAGGATATGCAATAAAAGAACCTGTATTTTCGTTTGATAAATTCCCGGAAGTGAATAAGGAGCTCGGCCCGGAAATGAAATCTACAGGAGAGGCAATCAGGTTTATTCCTGACCTACAGGACCCATATTTTAGGCACCTGTATAAAGAAAAATCAATGTATTTGAGTAAATAATTCAATTACTGGCACCAGTTTTGAATTTGGGAGAGGGGGTTGTCGTCTAAATTTTTTTAGCGGCAATATGGTTTAATTTAGTTCTATAGTATTGAAACTTAATTTAAAGAGCAACACCACAGTCATCAACTTATACGATTTTGACGCAGAGGATATAGGTGATGTTTTATTGAAGATCGAAAAATCTTTTGATATTAACCTTACTGATGACGACCTTAAAGGTGTAAAAACATTTGGATCATTGTGCGATCTGGTGGTTAATAAAGTTAAACAACACCATTCTGATAGTTGCACAACCCAGCAGGCCTTTTATAAGCTGCGCAATGTAATCAACTCAAAGAACCCGGTTGATAAGTGTCTGCTTAAACCTCAAACCAAGCTTTCGGAGATTTTCCCGAGGGATAACCGGATTGAGGTAGTAGCTGATATTGAAGCCGAAATGGGTTTTCACATGAACTTACTGCAACCAAAGCAATGGATAATATGGGCGTTTGGTTTGCTTTTGCTTGCCTCCGTAGCCATTACTTTTTATACCGAAACAGCAGGATATATTAGCGGTGGCATAGCCATTTTTGGTTTAGTACTTGCCGGCAAATTTGGCAAAGAACTAAAAGTAAAAACGCTTGGCGACCTAAGCGAAAAAATAGCACGCGAGCATTACTTAAAATGTCGCCGGGATGCATCAACTGTGAACCGTGCCGAGGTTAATCAAAAAATAAAAGAGCTTTTTGCAGATTATTTGGACGTGGAGCCCTCGGCTTTAACCAAGGAAGCAAGATTTGCATAATAGTGCAAAAACTTAAAAAAGGCTTTGAAAAGCGATGGGTCTTCCCATCGCTTTTTTTGTATAGGGTATCATTACAAGTGCTAAAAAAAGATACGGAAACATGACACTTTTTTGCAAAATATTGCAAAAAAGTGTTGCTTTCTGCAACCTTAAAATTATTTATCCACCATTAATCCTCTCACTTCAAAAGTTATCCGTTGTTTTGGGTTAACCTTTACTTTGTGCTGTTTGGAACCCGTTACAGTATCGCCGGCAAAGTGCTGCAAATCATCAGCTATTAACTGGCGCTGGGCTACACCCTCAATAATTACTGTACGCCCGGTTATTGCTTTAGGCAGGGTTACGTTGTAGTTTGCAAAATGCGCTTCAATAGTTTTACCTGCACCGGCATCCATCATAAACCAGCCACCTTTTTCTTTGGTTACAGTTAGTACCGTCCCTCTTATAGCCGTTGTTTGCCGTATTTTTCGGCCCATAAGGGTTTCTATTTTTGTGGCGGGTACTGGCGCAATGCCTTTTGGTTTATCTCCAAATACCATCCCATGAGGTAAGACTGCTTTTTTTTGCGCAATGCTATTCATCCCGCACAAAAAACAAATTAAAAACACAGCACTTTTTATCATTCGCATAGCGTTATAACACTTGTGTTAGTTGTTGGTTTGAAAGAACCGGTTTGTTTTATTTTTTCAACAGGCATTGTTTGCCATCGGTATATTTTAAGATATTTGTATAACCATTGATTTAGAGAAAGAGCGGATGTTATTAGCCAGGTACCAGCACGAATTTATTGAGGCAGGATGTGATGAAGCCGGGCGAGGGTGCCTTGCAGGGCCTGTATTTGCCGCCGCCGTAATTTTGCCTGATGATTTTGACCATCACTTACTAAACGACTCCAAACAGCTCAGCGAAGATGTTCGCTATGAACTCCGTATCGAGATTGAACAAAAAGCCATAGCACACGCCGTGGCCTGGTGCGATAATCTGGAAATAGACGAAATCAATATCCTGAATGCCTCCTTCCTTGCTATGCACAGGGCCATTGCCAAACTGCATTTGTCGCCGCAGTTTTTAATTATTGATGGGAACCGTTTCAACAAGTATGGCAGCACCCCACATGCGTGTATTGTTGAGGGCGATGGCAAATATTTCAGCATAGCGGCCGCGTCAATTCTTGCCAAAACCTACCGCGATGATTACATGAAACAAATTGCCGTCGAGCATCCCGAATACAACTGGCACACTAATAAAGGTTACCCAACAATTAGCCACCGTAAAACGGTATTAGAGTTGGGGCATACGCCGTATCATCGTAAAACTTTCCGGGTAACAGATCCGCAGTTAAGTATTTTTTAAGCTATACATTGCCAAAGCTTGTAAGGTTTAATACCTTTGAGTAACCAATTACTTACTCACATTGAGGATCTTAATATTAACACATCGCAGACCATTTCCGCAGAATGGCGGATACCCCATTGTTGTTGGCAATACAGTTAAAGGGCTGGTAAGCCTTGGGCATAATGTGTCTTTAATATCTATAAACGTAAAAAAACAAAGCTTTAAGCCTACTGAGCGTGATGAGTTGCTGGACAAGATCAAGTACGTTGAGTATGATATTGATACCCGGCTAACCATGATGGAGGCCTTTAGCAACCTGTTCACCAAAAACCCTTATAATATTGATAAGTATTATAACGCCGGGTTTGAGCGGCTACTGGTAAAAGATATTAAAGAGAATAATTACGATATAATCCAATTCGAGGGGTTGTTTGTAGCTCCCTATCTATCTGCTATTAGAAAAATCACAAAGGCTAAACTCATTTACAGGGCTCATAATATTGAGCACCAGGTTTGGCAAAAGCTGGCTCAGCAAAAAAACGATCCTATAAAACGATGGTACCTGAGCCTCCTTGCACGCCGCATTAAAACCTATGAGCTTGAATTGTTAGATAATTTTGATGGTATAGTAGTATTTACTCACCAGGATAAAAACACCATGCTATCCTACGACATAAAAATACCTATACGGGCTTTGCCCATTGGTATCGATCTTACCAAATACCAGCCCGATGCGCTTAAAACTGAATTTCCGAGCCTGTTTTTTTTGGGATCGCTTGACTGGCTACCTAACCGGGAGGGGATTGAATGGTTCATTGAAAACTTTCATAAAGACCTGATAGACGGCAGCCTTAAAGTTAAATTTTACGTTGCCGGGCATAATATACCCGAGGCTTATGATGATTACGAAGTGCCCGGTAAAGTTTTTATACAAGGTGAGGTTGATAACGCATTGGAATTTGTGAACAGCAAATCTATCATGATAGTCCCTTTGCTTTCAGGTGGTGGCATGCGGGTAAAGATTGTTGAGGGAATGGCCATGCAAAAATGTATCATATCCACAGCGCTAGGTGCGGAGGGGATCAACTTTACAGATGGGACCAATATCATTATAGCTAATAATACCGATGAATTTTATAATGCCATATTAAAATGTATTGCAGATGAACATTTTAGCCGCGAGATTGGCCTTAATGCGCGCAAACTGGTAGAAAAGCAGCACGATTTAAATACCATCACAGCTAACCTTGTCGGTTTTTACCAGTCAATTATATAAGCTATTTTGCTATTTTTGCGCCTACATTAAACATCAATGAAAAATACTGCTTTAACCGAAATTCATACTAAAATAGGCGCTAAAATGGTACCCTTTGCAGGGTATAACATGCCGGTGCAATATACAGGCATTAATGCCGAACACGATACCGTACGTAAAGCTGTTGGTGTGTTTGATGTAAGCCACATGGGCGAATTTATTTTGAAAGGCGAAAAAGCGCTTGATCTCATCCAACGGGTAACAAGTAACGATGCCGCAAAATTATATGACGGAAAGGTTCAATACTCTTGCCTGCCAAACGAAGATGGCGGTATTGTGGATGACTTGTTAGTATATCGTATTGATGATAAAACCTATATGCTGGTTGTTAATGCATCAAACATTGAAAAGGATTGGAACTGGATATCAAAATACAATACTTTTGGTGTGGATATGAAAAACATATCAGACCGTACATCATTACTGGCTATACAGGGCCCAAAGGCTGCAGATGCTTTGCAAAGCCTTACTGATATTGACC
>JAQBNY010000330.1 GCA_028288315.1 Mucilaginibacter sp. | reverse complement strand
GTTCATCTGGTGCAACTACTGAGATTGATGGTTACGCTTCATCTGAAGGTACTGCTGCTCACAACATGGCATTATCTCGTGACCGTGCTAACTCTGTAAAAACTTACTTAGTTAACTCAGGTGTTACTGCTTCTAAATTGAAAGTTAAAGGCTTTGGTGAAACTAACCCAATTGCTGATAACTCAACTGAAGAAGGTCGCGTACTTAACCGTCGTGTATCATTCAAGAAAAAGTAATATTTTTTAAATAATATTCCTGCGAAAGCCCCGGATAACCCGGGGCTTTCTTTTTTTTATTAAATTTGTGTTATGTATTTTTTCAGAAAGAAAGACCCTAACAGGCCAACTAACTTTAATCTTAAAGTAATGCATATTATTAATGCTATTGCTATAAGCATGTTCTTGATGGTAATTATCTATAAACTTATTTATTGGATTATTTTAAAAAAATGATCGTCATAAGCTACCTTAAAACAATTCAATACTAAATGAAAACTATCATCAATACTAATAATGCACCTGCACCAATAGGCCCTTACAACCAGGCCGTAGCTACCGGAAACCTCATTTTTGTATCAGGCCAGATACCAATGGATGCTGCAACCGGCGAAATCATTTCAAGTGATGTTAAAGCCGAAACTAAAAAGGTAATGGAAAACATTGGCGCTATACTGACTGAAGCCGGCAGCGATTTTGACCAGATCATTAAAACTAGCATTTTCTTAACCGATATGCAAAGCTTTGCCCAGGTAAATGAAGTGTATGGCTCTTACTTTACAGCTAACTTTCCTGCCCGCGAAACCGTACAGGTATCGGCCCTGCCAAAAGGTGTTAATGTAGAGATATCTGTAATTGCTTTAAAGTCCTGATTCCCTTTATAAAAATTGAATAATCAGCAGTTTCAAACACCCATTGAGTACTTAAAAGGTATAGGCCTTTCACGTGCTGAGGTGCTGAAAAAGGAACTGCAAATATTCAATTTTGAGGACCTGCTTAAGCACTTTCCTTACAAGTATATTGACCGTACGCGGTTCTATAAAATTAAGGATATACAGCCCGATATGCCTTATGTGCAGGTACTGGCCCGCATAACCCATAAAGAAATTATTGGTGAAAAACACACCAAACGATTAGTTGCACAAGCTAAAGACGATACCGGCATAATTGAGCTGGTATGGTTTCAGGGAATTAAGTGGGTGGAGAAAACACTAATCCCTGGCAAGGTGTATGTTATTTTTGGCAGGCCGGGCTTTTTTAACAGCAAAGCCCAAATGGCCCATCCGGAGATGGAGCTATATTCGCCCGCAGCCATTAAGCAAAAGGGAAACCTTACCCTGCAGCCTGCTTATAACTCCACCAAAAAATTAGAGCAGTTTACTTTAGATAGTAAGGGCTTGTCGAAATTGATAGCGGGCCTGCTTGAGCAGCATGCTAAAGATATTCATGAAAACTTACCAGCATACATAATTAACCGTTTTAAACTGGCGGGTCGGGCAGAGAGCTACCGCAACATCCACTTCCCTAATGATGCCAACCAGCTAAAAGAAGCACAATACCGGCTAAAATTTGAGGAACTTTTTCTTCTGCAGTTAAAACTGTTAAAGAACAAATTACAGCGTACACAAAAGTTCAAAGGCAATATCTTTGAATCTGTTGGCACATACTTTAATGAGTTCTATCATCATAAATTACCTTTTGCATTAACCGATGCACAAAAGCGGGTTTTAAAAGAAATAAGGCTGGATACGCAGCGCGGTGTACAAATGAACCGCCTGTTGCAGGGTGATGTTGGCAGCGGTAAAACAGTTGTTGCTTTAATGAGTATGCTGATAGCTATTGATAACGGTTTCCAAACCTGCATTATGGCACCAACAGAAATATTGGCTAATCAGCATTATCAAACCATAAAAAGCCTGATTGGCGATGGTTTTATTGAAGTAGCGTTGCTAACCGGCTCTGTGCCGAACAAGGCACGTAAAGTAATTCATGAAAAGCTTGAAGACGGCAGCCTTAATATATTAATAGGCACCCACGCGCTTATTGAAGACAAAGTACAATACAAAAATCTTGGGCTGGTGGTGATTGATGAGCAGCACCGTTTTGGTGTTGAACAGCGTGCAAAGCTTTGGCGCAAAAACATTGTGCCACCACATATACTGGTAATGACGGCAACACCTATCCCACGTACATTGGCAATGACTTTATACGGCGACTTGGATGTATCTGTGATTGATGAATTGCCTGCTGGCCGTAAACCTATACAAACACTTCACTTTTATGAGGCGCAGCGCTTGCGGGTGTTTGGTTTTATGAAGCAGGAAATAGCCAAAGGCCGGCAAATATATTTGGTTTACCCACTAATACAGGAAAGCGAAACGCTTGATCTGAAGAATCTTATGGATGGCACAGAAGTAATGTCGCGTGAGTTTCCGTTACCTCAATATCGTATTAGTATTGTACACGGTAAACTAAAGGCTGCCGAAAAAGAATTTGAGATGCAACGCTTTATTAAAGGCGAAACACAAATAATGGTAGCTACTACTGTAATTGAAGTAGGCGTTAACGTGCCCAACGCGTCTGTAATGATTATTGAAAATGCCGAACGTTTTGGCCTCTCGCAATTGCACCAGCTGCGTGGCAGGGTTGGCCGTGGTGCCGAGCAATCATATTGCATTTTAATGAGCGGCCATAAATTAAGCAGTGATGGCCGTACACGTTTAAACACTATGGTTAAAACCAACAATGGCTTTGAAATAGCCGAGATTGACATGCAGCTGCGGGGCCCGGGTAATATTGAAGGCACGCAGCAAAGCGGTGTTTTAGACTTGAAAGTAGCCGACCTAACTACCGACCAGGAGATTTTACAACAGGCCCGTAATTGTGTAATAGAGATTTTTGATAAAGACCCACAGCTAGCCCTGCCCGAAAACCAGATACTAAACCAGGCATTCCAAACAAAAAATGCAGGTTTAAGCTGGGATAAGATCTCCTGATAGTGATTTTTAAAGTACAAATACTACATTTGTTTTATCGCTTGTTGATTATCCTATAAATCCCGCTGGGATTAAATATGGGTAATATCACCTATATTCTTGCTCCTTAACGGAGCTATTAATTTAAATTTAATTGCAAGTACGTAATTACGCATCATGAAAAAAACCTTACTCTTTATCACTTTTCTATTTACAGCCTTCACATTAAAAGCCCAGGATTCGTTAATGATCCGTAAGTTTTTTGATGAGGCATTGGTTAATGGCCAATGTTATGAAAACCTGCGCTACCTGTGCAAAAACATTGGGCCACGGTTAAGCGGATCTGAGGGAGCACAAAAATCTGTAGAGTGGAGCAAGAAGCTCATGGATGGCTATGGTTTTGATAAGGTTTATTTACAGGAAGTAATGGTACCTCATTGGGTACGCGGAGCAAAAGAGCAAGGATACATTATTGATGACAAAACACGTATCCCGGTAGCTATTGCTGCCCTGGGTATGTCTGTTGCTACACCAAAAGAAGGCATAACCGCTAATGTAATTGAAGTGCAAAGCTTAAAAGAACTTGAAACTTTGGGCGAGAGCGTTATAAAAGGAAAAATAGTTTTTTTTAACCGTGCGTTTGATCCTCGCTTTATTGAAACCGGCCAGGCTTACGGCGGTGCAGGCGATCAGCGTTTTGCAGGCCCGGCTGCTGCTGCTAAATATGGTGCAGTGGGAGTTATCGTACGCTCGTTAACAGAGGCGCTTGATAATTATCCACATACAGGTGCTACCGGTTATGATCCTAAAGGAAATAACATTCCGGCGGCGGCTATATCAACTATAGCGGCAAATAAATTAAGCAGTATGTTAAAGCTTCGTAAGCTTCCGCTGATAAAATTCTACTTTAAACAAAATTGCCAGCATTTACCCGATGTAAAATCATACAACGTTATTGGCGAAATAACCGGCACGCAAAATCCAAACAAATTTATAACCGTTGGCGGTCACCTTGACTCATGGGACCTGGCCGAGGGTGCACATGATGATGGTACAGGTGTTATGCAATCTGCCGAGGTTTTAAGAATTTTTAAAGCAACTGGCTACCGTCCAAAAAATTCTGTAAGAGCGGTATTTTTCATGAACGAAGAGAACGGTCACAAAGGCGGCTTAAAATATGCTGAACTGGCTGCTACTAATAAAGAAGAACACATTGCAGCAATTGAAACAGACGAAGGTGGTTTTACCCCGCGTGGTTTTAGTTTTGCAGATGTATCGGGTTCATTCCTACAGGAAGTTAATAAAAACTTTAAAAAACTACTTGAACCCTACGAGGCCGATAGGTTGGTAGCAGGCGGTGCCGGTACTGATATAGGCCCGCTAAAAGA
>JAQBNY010000122.1 GCA_028288315.1 Mucilaginibacter sp. | reverse complement strand
CCGATGAGCCTACCGGTAACCTGGATACTAAAACATCAATAGAAATTATGGGCCTTATGGAAGACATCCATGCTAAAGGCAACACCATTATATTAGTTACCCACGAAGAAGATATTGCTAAGCACGCCCATCGTATTGTACGTATGCGTGATGGTTTGGTGGAAGACGACTACATGAACGAGAACATTCATACAGTAAGCAAGCGAGTGCCGGAAGAAGTTAAAGAATAATTATATGTTATAGTCTAATCGCTATACCAAATCACCCTCTTTATAAAGTAAAGAGGGTTTTTTGTTTTTTAGGTGTGTCTTTGTGGAATTGTCTCAAACTTCTACTTTATCGCTGCTACTCTTGCTACAAACTCGGCCAAATAACAGGCATGCTCAGGGGCTATGGGTTTGCGGTTGCCTATAACAAGGGTATGTTCGAAGATCTCCAGTACAAAATCAGTTTCTTTTATCAGCATCACGGCATCCCTAAAAGCCTGGGTCATTCCGCTGGCAGCTTTATCGCGGTCGTCCGTTAAAACATAAAAGCGGTCGCTAAAGGCCTTATCTTCTTTAAAATCGAGCTCAATAGGGAAAACGATCTCACGAATCTTGTCTATCAAAGTTTCTGTACGAATAAATACACGGCCAAAATCATGCTTTAAGTAGGTTAACGCCCATGGCTGGTAGGTACAGTGGTGTTTTAACTCGGCTTTTGTGCTTGTAATGTTAGGGTTCATTTCCAGAAAAAGCATGTAGCTATCAGCACCTGTATGTTTTATAGCGTAAGCATCACGTATGTTCAGGTTTTTGTAATGATTGAAAATTTCAAACTGCTCTAACTGAAAATCGATATAACCGGGTACATCCACCCTGAAATTATTTTTCAAAGCATTGCAGGTTGCATCAAAAGCATGCATATCAACCGCTGCCAGTCCGGTAGTGTCAAAGGAAAGCTTATTCATTAATGGGGCTTGTAAAACAGCCTAAATATAAATATTTTGATATAAAACAGTTATCAGCAAAAGAATTTTCATTGATGACTTAACTTCCCGCCATCAACCCACCACCATTGCCATGTGCCGCCTGCTGCTTTGTTAACATTAAACCCGGCAATATCAAAATAACCTGAGCCGCTTTCTGATCCTTGTATCTCATAAACCTTTATGGCCTGGTGGTTTTGGTTCCAGGTGAGCGGTTTATTGGGTGCGCAAACTTCGGCGGGCTTTTTTGGGTCGGTGAGCAGGAAGTAAGCCTTGCTGCTGCCAAATACTACGGCTTGTCCTTTATCGTTCATACAAACGGCGGTGCGCTCATCTGCTGCAATACCTTTGGCGGCTATGTGCCAGTCTTTATCAATCCTGCTTAAAAATATCACATGGCGGCCCTGCCTGCCGCGGGTTACATAATGCTGATCGGTTACTACATTTTGCAGAAATGGTGCATGCAAAAAATCGTTATTGTAGAGTGTAACCAGTTTGCCATAAGGGTTTGCCAGGGCAGAATCGGCGGTTAAGCTGCCACCTTCGCCGCTGTAATAAATGCCTCCCAGTATGGCGCATCCGGCGCTGGTGCCACCTACAGGTGCGTGTTTGGTATTAAGCAGGTAATTTATGGCATCCATAGTTTTAGTGCCTTTCCAGTATTTCATGTAATTGCTCTGGTCTCCACCGGCAATAAAAAGCATTTCGGCATTGCGGATAATGTGCGCTACTGTGTCGTTATTTGCCAGCTCGCGCGAGTCAATTTTTAAGGTTTCAACTGAATTTACTTTCTCCAAACCATTAATGTAAGGATTATACGCCGATGTGCCTGATGCCCTGATAATCACTACATCACCTCCGCCGCTGCGGCTAATCATCCATTTAAAAGCCGCATCAACATCCTTGCCGCCTCCCATCATTACCACACCTCCCTGTGTTGATGTTTTTACATCAGCCGTATCGCCAATTATACCAAGGGATGCAGGGCGGTGATTTGTTGTATCAGGTTTTAAAGCCGCTTGAGAGAGGAGGCTTTGGACTGATAAGAGCACGACAAATAAGGCTTTAAGCATGATCAAATAGAGTTTATAAATCCGAATTTGAACATCCAAGATTCAAAATCAATCAATTCTTGTAAGGTTCCATTTTTCCGCAGCTGCAGGCACAGTTTGGATCTGTTACGCCAAGCTTGGTTAAAAAGAATTGGTAAAAGCCTATACGGTCTTTCATGCTATACATGTTATCGCCTTTGTTGCATTCTAACTCGCCGTTTACAATGTTAACAGTCATACCAAAGCCGGGAACGCGTCCTTTGGCCTTATCTGCCGCGGTGGGCTGCCATTTGCCAATCATCACGTCATGTGCCGATGGTTTATGTGTTTGCGGGGTCATCCAAAAATATACGGCTGTTTTAAAGGCAACCACAGGGTCGGTCTCTACCAAGCCGGGATTGTTAAGCAATACCTTTTCATCGCCAAAAATACAATCAGAGGCATAGCCATAGTTACCATTATAGCTTATTTGCATCGGTCCGCGGCCATAATATTTTTGTCCTTTAAATGGAGGGTATTCATCGCTGTCGCCAAAATAGTTTAGGGTTGTATTGTCTTCATGCAAAAGCATTAGGCCATCTTTATATTCGCCATTCATGCCGTGGCGGGTTTCATGGGCTATATGGGCAAAAAATGCTGCCAATTCGCGCTTGTTGGTTATCGCATCCTTTTCGGTACAAAAGTTGGCATAATCTATAATATAAGAACTATCGGGCTTTACTTTTGCCCAGGCTTCGTTCCAGTCTACGTCCTGACGCACTACGGTGGCCTTCCCGGCGCGTTTGTCTGTACGGATGAGTTGGTATATCGATAATGAGCGCCGGGTTACCTTAACGCTTATATTGGCTAATTCATCAACCGCTTTTATAAAAGCCTCATAAGTATAAAACTTATCGCGCTGCGGAAACAGATCATTAAATTGCTGCTTACTTAAAAATTTGGCAAACGATGGTTTTGCGGCAGGTTTTGCAGCTGCCGGTTTACTTGTATTGTTGTTATTTGATGTACCCTTACAATTAAAGCTTAACAGCGATATTGTACATAAACTAATTATTGCCAGCTTAGCCGATGATATGATGAGTTTCATAGTTCGTAATATTATATATTTGGAACAAAACATTAAGTACAAGATTAAGTTAAAACGTTTATACTTTGCGTAAATATTTTATCAAAAAGAACACTTAGGATTGTGGTTAATTACATAAACGATACCAAAATTGTTTAATTGCTATGAAAATATATACCAAAACAGGAGATAAGGGCTATACATCGTTAATTGGGGGTACGCGTGTGCCTAAGCACCACCTGCGTATTGAAAGTTATGGTACGGTTGATGAACTGAATTCTTACATAGGACTAATACGCGATCAGGAACTTAGCGATTATGATAGGGGGATTTTAAAGCATATACAGGACAGGCTATTTACCATTGGCTCGATACTGGCTGCCGATCCTGAAAAATCTAAAATGATAATACCTGATCTGCATTTGGAGGATATTGAACTGCTTGAAAAGGAAATGGACAGGATGAATGAGCTGCTGCCCGAGCTTAGACATTTTATTTTACCAGGTGGTAATAACACCATATCATACTGTCATATAGCACGTTGTGTTTGCCGGCGGGCTGAAAGGCTGAGCGTTCATTTGGCAGAGGAGAGCACGGTTGACGAAAAAGTGAATGTTTATCTGAACAGGTTGAGTGATTACCTGTTCACCTTGGCCCGGATGATTGGCCACGATGCGAAAGTGCCTGAAAATCAATGGGTACCAAGGATGTGAAAAAATTACAAAAAAATATTGATAATCAATTTAAAAATATTATACTTTTGCGAAAAAGGAATTTTACCACATAATATAAAAACATGTATTGGACACTTGAATTAGCATCTCACCTTGAGGACGCCCCATGGCCAGCAACTAAAGATGAATTAATTGATTACGCTATACGTTCCGGAGCGCCGGTAGAGGTTATTGAGAAACTGCAGGCTCTGGAAGATGATGGTGAACCCTATGAGAATATTGAAGAGATTTGGCCGGATTACCCTACCAAAGACGACTTCTTTTTCAATGAAGATGAATATTGATCATCCGTAGCGAAATACAAAAGCCCTTTAATTTTATAAAGGGCTTTTTTGTTATACCACCTTTTTGGAATGATTTTAGTATTACAGTATTATATTACTTATTTAATACTAACACTAAATATTACATTATGAGAGGCTTGTTGTACATTATTGCTGTTATCCTGGTTATAGGATGGGCATTTGGATATTTTTACGCAGGGTCTGGCGGTATAATCCATATTTTACTGGTAATTGCTATTATAGCTTTGCTTTTAGGAGTTATAAGAAGAGCTTGATAAGATGTAACATATATACCGCTTAATAGCAAAATAACTATACCGGTATATCTAAATAAAAAGAAGCGCGATAAAAGCGCTTCTTTTTATTTAGTAGCTTTTTGGAATAGATTTTGGTATGTGAAAGTATATCAACTAAAAACTTTAACAAAAACAAACAACATCATGAGAAGCTTATTGTACATAATCGCAGTGATCCTGGTAATAGGATGGATCTTTGGATTCTTCGTTAATCATGCCGGGGGCTTAATTCACATTTTATTGGTAATAGCTATAATTGCTCTATTACTTGGGGTGATCAGGAGAGCTTGATAAATGCAAAATAAATACATTAAGCCATCAGCTTATAGCTGGTGGCTTTTTTTGTTTATAAGCGCTTCGGCTACAATAATATCTTCAGGGAAAGTGATCTTAATATTACTATAATTGCCTTCAATTAAGGTTATTGGGGTGCCTGCATATTCAACTACCGATGCATCATCAGTAAAATTGGGGTTGTATGGCTGGTTGTAAGCCTCTTTCAGTAAAGCTGATTGGAAGGTTTGCGGGGTCTGCACCAGATATATTTCGTCGCGATTTAAGCTTGTTGACGTATTGCCGTTTAACTTCCTGATAGAATCGCGACTTTTAACGGCTGTCACGGCCGTTCCGTTTTCTGCTGCACACTGGTAAGCCTCGTCTATTATGGCGCCGCTAACCAGCGGCCTTACGGCATCATGTACAGCAATTAGCACATTGTTATCCAAAATCAGGTCAACCGCATTTTTTACAGAATGAAAACGGGTTTCGCCACCGGCAATTAAGGTGTGTTGTATAGTAAAATGATGATTGTTGCACAACTGTTTCCATAGGTCGTGATAGCTGGCATGCAGCACCAGTATAATTTGAGGCGATGATTTGCTATTGTAAAATGCTTCAATAGTATGCATGAGCACAGGCTTGCCACAAAGCAATAAAAATTGTTTAGGCAATGCCGACTGCATCCGGGTACCAGAGCCACCGGCTACAATTACAGCGTAGTGTTTCTGATCTGGAGTTTCGGATTTTGAATTTGTGAGTTGCATGTTGCCCAATTTACGATTTGAAGGTTAAAAAAAAATGTCATTCCGAAAACGAAATGACATTGTATATTATAAGAGTTCGAAATTGAACATTCGAAATCCCGAAATTAAATTATTAGCATAGCGTCGCCATAGCTGTAAAAGCGGTATTTCTCTTTCACTGCAACTTCGTAAGCGTTCATTATATGCTCATAACCGCCAAATGCGCTAACCATCATTAACAGGGTTGATTCAGGCGTATGGAAATTAGTGATCATAGAATTGGCAATACTAAAATCGTATGGAGGAAAAATGAATTTGCTGGTCCAGTCGTTAGCTGCTTTTAAGGTTTTACCTGCAGATACTGCCGATTCAACCGCACGCATTGATGTTGTACCAACAGCGCAAACGCGTTTTTTTCTTTCAATACCACGGTTTACAATATCAGCCTGTTTTTGCTCAATAATAAACTGTTCAGAATCCATTTTGTGCTTGGTTAGGTCCTCTACCTCAACCGGGCGGAAAGTGCCTAAACCAACGTGCAGGGTAACCTCGGCAAATTCAACACCTTTTAATTCAAGGCGTTTCATTAGCTCACGGCTAAAGTGCAAACCAGCGGTAGGGGCCGCAACGGCTCCTTCATGCTTGGCAAATATAGTTTGGTAGCGCTCTTTATCTTCGGCAGTAGCCTTGCGTTTAATATATTTAGGCAGTGGTGTTTCGCCTAAAATCTCAACGTTACGTCTAAATTCTTCGTCGGTACCATCAAATAAGAAACGAATGGTACGGCCACGTGAGGTAGTATTATCAACAACTTCGGCAATTAACAAATCGTCATCGCCAAAATATAGTTTGTTACCTACACGTATTTTACGTGCCGGGTCAACCAATACATCCCAAAGGCGCAGTTCTTTGTTTAACTCGCGCAGTAAAAAAACCTCTATAGTAGCGCCGGTTTTTTCTTTGTTGCCATACATGCGTGCCGGGAACACTTTGGTATTGTTCAGGATCATTACATCCTGATCGTCAAAATAATCCAGTATATCCTTGAATATTTTATGCTCAATTTTGCCCGAATCGCGGTGTAAAACCATTAAACGTGATTCGTCACGAGTGTCAGCCGGTGAATGGGCTATTAATGATTCAGGTAAATTGAATTTAAATTGGGATAATTTCATGCTTTATATATGAATTTTCAGGGCGCAAATGTACGGAATTTTTATTATTTTTTCCGCTTTAT